>JBCDID010000224.1:0-6278 GCA_038749355.1 Pseudomonadota bacterium
CGACAAAGACGGCAATCTCGACCTTGACCGGTTCGAGGCGATGGTGGCCGCCAATTGTGCCCAGCTCTACGCCGAGGGCAACTTTGCCTGGCAAGCACGGGACGAGGCCGCCTGAGAATTTGCGCCGATTTGTGTGCCGAATGATCCGATCCCCGTGACAATACCCGTGTCGCCAATTCAACATGGCGAAACGATCAACCGGGGTCTATTCGGGCGAGAATGGCGCGGTCATGGTCACCTTCGAGGCCGGCGTCAAAGCTGTGCCCATCGAAGACCTGCTGCCACACTTTGGACGGGGCGACAGGTTTGCCGACGTCCCGGTGGCCGATAGTGCTGGATTGGCCGAGCTGGTGCGCGCCAACCCCGCAGACTTTACCAGGCTTGGCGATGATCGTCGGGTAAAGTCTGCGACCAAAGCCGCTTCGGCGCAGATATCGCCGCCGATCGATATCGACCATCTGCAACGTCTCGCCAAAGGCAACGTCTTGGACGCAGACCGGACGGCCGAGCTTTTCGAACTGGTCCAGGCCCATTGGCCGGCTGAACAGAACAGTATGCCCTTGAAGCATGGCGTGGTGTCCGGTCTCTGACGCGGCGGCATGGATGCGGTCACCATCATCCGTTCCATCCGCCAATTCACGGGTCCCAATGGTCGGCTCCTGCCCATGACCCGACGCGCGCCCGACAGTATGGTCACGGTCATCGATGTCTACCGGCAGCCAAACGGCCGCCCCAAAGAGGCAGTGCTGCCGCAGGCTGACATGGAGAAACTGGTGCTGGGCTGGATCCGTGCGACCCGCAGTGTTGCGGTTGAGAGCAAGGACGCCCGCAACGCAGTCCTCGATCGGGCGGATGATCGCCGCCGGGGTTTGATTGACGATGCTGGCCTGGCCGATCTCGACCGGACGCGCCGTGTCGCCGAGCGGGTGTTCACATCCAAGCCTGCTCCGAGACTGGCGGAGCTGATGGCCTGGACCGACCACCTCGATCCCACACCAGTGGCATCATCGGCAGCCAAATCAATGCAGGCCAAACTGAGAAAGGAGCGCAAGCAGGCCCGACGGACCCGAAAACCCGGGCGGCGATAACGGTCATGCTCCGCGATGGCGCCGAGTTCAAACCGGCCAGAGACCAAAGGTCAGACGAAAAGGAGGCCGCATCAGAGTCCCGAATGAGAGCGTTCGCCCGAGGAACGAAACCGGTGACGGCCTCAATTCAGCAGCAAGCGGCTGCGAACATCGCAGGCAACCGCGCTTTCAACACAGCCGCCCGGCAACCAGCAGACCCCATCAAGAACCAGCGAGCCCGGAGAGAACGAAGACATCCTGAGGCAGAGGCATTGGCTGGGGAAACTGCAACCGCTCATTGACCTAACAAAGAACTGAAGCCGCCCATTCCTGTCTTTCGCAAGCGTTCATCAATTCAAAAGTCGCGGTCCCGTTTCGCCAGCTTCGCGGTGTGTGCGAAAGGGAGCAAGAGGCAGAGGCCTGCTCTCGGGACCAAACGGACATTGGCGATAGGCGACTTTCCGCCTAATAGGTCTGCGTTCACTCTAAGAAAGGGTACAATGAAAACTGAGTTTCAAGTGTTCGAAACCGACCCACGAACGTATTGTGAGGCGGCTATCTCGGCGGGCAAATACGCATCGGATGTTTACCAAGAACTCCAATCAAAGTTTGGGCTTTCTCACTTCGCTTCGAAGTCGCTGGTAACTTCGTCGGTCTCGTTCAACACGAAGCAGAGCTATCGCTTGTGGGAGAAGCTGAAGGATACCTCGTTGAATCAGCAGCAGCTAACAAAACGTTTCATGCGCAATTACAAGCTCTCCGATCTGGAGGCGAGACACCTGCTAGATGAGTTTGACGCTGGCAACGAGACAGCACTGGCTGATATTCGGTCGTTCGATGATCTGGCCCAAACATTACTTACCGAAGGTGCTCAACTTGAGCTTCGGAAGCACCAACTACTCGGCTAAAAGTGGCGCATCCCAGACATTCGCGCACTTCGCAGCATCATTCAATTTGGCCCAAATGGGCTCGCACCGGTCATCTGATGCTTGCGCTCAGGTTTGCTTATCAGGCCGGAACACCCGCAGGTCGGTTGGGCGCGTGACCCCAGTCAGGGGCCACTTTGGAGAAGACTGCCTGTCTGACAGTCTTTCGAGGGCGAACTTCTGTGGCGGGCCCCTTAGTTCAGTCCTATTCGGGGTGACTCTCCCAAATGCTACGCGTTATTTGCGAGGGTTCGCGTGCATGGGCGAGGCAGAAGCATCCGACCAGTTCAGCCATCGTCTCGGACGCGGCAATCGCTTCGGCGTTCTGGCTATCAAGCCGGTCACGGGCGGCCTCTGCCTCTCTGCGCAGGCGGGCCTCGTCGATGGTCAGGATCTCGCCATCGGCCATGACCAGCTTCCCGGCGATCATGACCGAGCGCAGCGCCGCCCCGTTTTCCGCGAAAGCCATCTGCAGCAGGGGTGCACGGAGCGGTACGTAGTTGATATGGCCCAGATCGAGGAACAGCATGTCGGCAGCCCAGTTGGGCATGAGGCGGCCAAGTTTCTCGAATCCCAGGATCGATGCGCTTCCGACGGTCGCGGCTTCGAAGGCCTCGCCTGAGTCCAGCCAGAGTTCCCGGTCAGAGTCGCATATGCGGGACAGATATGCGGCCAGGCGCAACGCTTCGAACATGTTCTGCCCGTCAGACGTGTTGGAAGCGTCGGTGCCGATCCCCAGTTGCACCCCGGCCTGCAACATTTGCCGGGCCCGTGCCACCCCCGAGCCGAGCCGCAGGTTCGACATCGGGTTGTGAATGACACCGCCGCCTGCACCGCCGATGCGCTTCATATCCTCTTCGTCGAGCCAGATGCCATGGGCGGCGGAGAAGCGCGGCGAAAGGAGGCCCAGCGTCTCGAGATGCTCGGTCAGGCTCCGACCATAGCGCTTGATGCCCAGCAGGTGCTGCGTCCGCGTCTCGGCCAGGTGGGTTTGAAGGATCGTGTCATGCTCGTCGGCCAACCGCGCACAGCCCTGCATGAAGGCGTCAGAGCAATGCAGCGGAATGGTTGGCGCCACTGCGGGGCGGAGACGGTCGCGGTCGTGTTCCCATCCCGCCAGTACCGCCTCGGCGGCCGCAAGACTGGTCTCGGTCGGCGCCGTCTTCATCGCCTCGGCCTTCTGGCGATGCGCCTCGGGCAGAGTCTCGAGCAGCCCGGGTAGCGCTTGGAACAGGGTGCGATCCGCCATCATGGGGGCGACGACGGCGCGCATGCCGACAGAACCGTATGCCTCGGCCACGGCATTCATGCCGTCGACAGAGGGAGCTGGGTACTCGACAAAGAGGTCGCAGGCCGTGGTACACCCCTTGCGCACCAGCTCCACCGCGGTGAGCTGAGCCGTCAGGCGTTTGTCGGCAACTGTGCGGTTGCCATTTGTCGCGCCAGAGCTTGTGAGAAACACCTCCAGTGGCGCCCGATCGCCCACCTGCCCTTTGCTCAGTGCGCCATGGCCATGGGTGTGGCCATTGACGAGGCCCGGTACGATCAGCCGGTCGGTCGCGTCAATCGGCTGTCCGCGCGAGGGGTCAATGGTGCCGGGCGCTTCGATCGCCACGATCCGTCCATCGCTGATCAGGATCTCTGCGGGCTCGACCGCCGCTGGGTCCCCATGCAGGACCAGCCCGCCAGTGATGAGGGTGCCGGTCATGCTACCTCCGCCGCCTCGGCCATGTGGCGCCCGATCTCATAGCGGTCGGCGTTGGCGCCGTCGCCCTCGTACACGATTTGGCCGGCCGACATCACCAGAATTCTATCCGAGAGTTCAAGGATCTCATCCAGGTCCTCGGAAATGAGCAGGATGGCGGCCCCCCGGTTGCGGGCTTCGATGATCTGGGCGCGGATTTCCGCGGCGGCCGAAGCGTCGAGGCCAAAGCACGGGTTCTGAGCAACGAGGAGGCGAACGTCTTCGGACAGCTCGCGTGCCAATACGGTGCGCTGCACGTTCCCACCGGAAAGCGTGTGAAGCGGGACATGGGGTCCGGCGGTTCGAATACGGTAGCGGGCGATCAGGTCAGTGGCGATCCTGCGCATCGCCCCGCGTGCGAGCCATGGCCCCTTGGCGGCAGGCGCTCGGTCATAGCGACGGAGCATCAGGTTCTCCATGACGCTCATGGATCGCACAGCGCTGTTCGCGAGCGGCTCTTCTGCAAGCAGGAACACGCCGGCCGCACCGATCTCGGCTCGGGTGCCCGCGTAAGGCCGACCGTCAACCCGGATTTCCCCGCTCGCCGCGGTGCGCTGTCCGGCGAGCACTTCGACCAGTTCCTTCTGCCCGTTGCCCGAGACCCCGGCGACCCCGACGACTTCGCCTGGCGCCACGGCGAGCGTAGCACCCGAGACCGCCACGGTGCCCCGGTTCCCCCGGGCTGTGATGGCGTCGACCTCCAGATAGGGGCTGGCGTCCGGTGTCTCTGCGCGGGCGGCAGGTGTGCGCGGTGTGTCATCGCCGAACATGATGGCCGCGAGCTTCTGCTCGTCGATCTCGGCCACGGTCGTCCGGCCCACATGGCGGCCCGCGCGCAGAACCGAGACCTCGCGCGCGTAGGCCATCACCTCACGGAACTTGTGGGTGATGAGGACCACGCTGAGATCGCCTTGGTCCGTCAGGCGCCGCATCTCGGCCAGAACTTCATCGGCCTCGGCGGGGGTCAAGACCGACGTGGGCTCGTCCAAGACAAGGAACCGCCGCCCCAGCCAAAGCTGCTTCAGGATCTCTAGCTTCTGCTTCTCGCCGGCTGCCAGGGTCGCGACGATGGCGTCGGGGTCCAGCTGGAAGGGCGCGGTCTCCATGAACTGAGTGATTGCGGCGCGCTCCGCAGTCCAGTCGATCACTGCGGGGATCTGGGGGCGGGCGAGGACGAGGTTCTCGGCGACGCTCATGGGTTCGACGAGCGTAAAGTGCTGGTAAACCATCCCGATGCCGAGAGTCTGCACGTCCTGCGGCCCGGTGATCCGCCGCTCGTGCCCGCCGATTGCGATCTGACCACTGTCAGCCCGGTAGAAGCCCATCAGACACTTCACCAGTGTCGACTTGCCGGCCCCGTTCTCACCCAGGAGTGCATGGAAGCAGCCGGGCGCGAAGCGGTCGGAGACATCGTCCAGCGCCTGTACAGTGCCGAACCTTTTCGAGAGGCCTACGACCTCTACTTCGGGGGGAGCTGGCAAGTCTATCATCGCGAGATCGAAAGCTCCCTCGGTGCGCCGGTCAGTGCCTCACGCGGGCGGGATGCCCAGATCAGCATCAGCAGCGTCAGCACGTAGGGTGCCGCGTTGAAGAGGTAGTAGCCCGATGCGATCCCTACGGTCTGCACGGCCGGCCCCAGCGCTGTGGCGCCGCCGAAGACCAGTGAGGCCCAGAAGCAGCGAACAGGATTCCAGCGTGCGAAGATCACCAGTGCCACGGCCATAAGGCCCTGGCCGGAGGACAGCCCCTCGTTCCAGTTGCCGGGGTAATAGAGGGATAGGAACGCGCCTCCGATGCCGGACAGGAACCCGCCCGCCGCAGTGGCCGACAGCCGGATCAGAGGGACGGAGAGACCGAGTGCTTTCCCTGCTTCCGCGTTCTCGCCTGCCATGCGCAGCAGCAGACCCCAGCGGGTGTTGTGGATCGCCCATTGCAGGAAGAAGGCCAGCGCCATGCCGAGAAAGAAAAGCGGGCTGATCTCCAGCGCCGATTGGATCGCGGGGATTTCGGACCAGGCGCCCAACGGTATCCCAGGCAGCATATCGGCGCGTGGCTGAATGAAGTCCTTGCCGAGGTAGAAGGCGAGGCCGGTGCCGAAGATGAAAAGTGCGATCCCAACCGCGATGTCGTTGACGCGCGGGAGGTTGCAGATCACGCCGTGCAGAGCCCCCAGCAGCATGCCCGCGCAACCCGCGGCCAGAACCCCCAGCCAAGGTGAGCCGCTGAGATATGACACGGCGAACGCGGACATTGCCCCCAGAACAAGGGTGCCCTCGAGCCCGAGGTTTACGCGGCCCGCGCGCTCGGTCAGGGTCTCTCCCAGGGCGACGAAAAGGTAAGGGGTCGAGACACGTGCGGCACCGCCCAAGACCGCGATCAGGACACCCCACCAGCCAAGGGATTCTTCCATGCGGCTCTCCTCAGGCGCGTGCGGGCAGGAGGCGCCCGGCCAGTGCGTTCGATGCGAGCACGCAGATGAATATCATGCCCTGCAGCAAGTCCGTGGTTGCGTCCGGCATCCCGAAACGGCGCTGCAGCAGC
>JBCDID010000225.1:0-6184 GCA_038749355.1 Pseudomonadota bacterium
CTGCTGAACGTGACCACGCAAGCCATGGATGTGGGCGCACTGACCCCGCCGCTCTGGGGGTTCGAGGACCGCGAGAAGCTGATGATCTTCTACGAGCGCGCCTGCGGGGCGCGGCTCCACGCGGCCTATTTCCGCCCGGGTGGGGTGCACCAAGACCTGCCGCCCGCGCTCTGCGACGACATCTGGCAGTGGACCGAAGAATTCCCGCAGGTCCTCGACGATCTGGAAGGTCTGCTGACCGACAACCGGATCTTCAAGCAGCGCAATGTGGATATCGGGATCGTCTCGCTCGAGGAGGCGCAGGCCTGGGGCTTCTCCGGCGTCATGGTGCGCGGCTCGGGCTGGGCCTGGGATCTGCGCCGCGCGCAACCCTATGAATGCTATAACGAATTCGACTTCCGCATCCCTGTTGGCAAGCATGGCGACTGTTACGACCGCTATCTCTGCCGGATGGAGGAGATGCGCGAGTCCACCAAGATCATGCGTCAGGCGTTGGAGAAGATGGACCAGTGTCAGGGTGAGCCCGTGATGACCACGGACGGCAAGATCGCGCCCCCGAAACGCGGTGAGATGAAGCAGTCCATGGAGGCGCTCATCCACCACTTCAAGCTCTATACCGAGGGCTTCCGTGTGCCCGAGGGCGAGGTCTACGCCTGCGTCGAGGCGCCGAAGGGCGAGTTCGGCGTCTATATAGTCTCGGACGGGACCAATAAACCCTACAAGGCCAAGATCCGCGCGCCCGGCTACCCGCATCTGGCCGCCATGGATCACCTTTGTAAGGGCCACCAACTTGCTGACGTCTCCGCGCTGCTCGGGTCTCTGGACGTCGTGTTCGGGGAGATTGACCGGTGAATGACGCAGCGATCGAGTCGCTCAACAAGAAGCTAAGTTTGGCGCAAAAGCTCGTATGGCTTACGAGCGGGCTGCTCGCACTTACTGTTGCAGCCATGGTTTGGGTATGGACGCAGCTCACTTCAGATTTTGTGCGGTATGGTGATGGTTTTCGGATTTTGCATGTTGAGAAACGTGGCACTGAGTTCGCGTTGCATAGTGGGGTCCATCAGCATGCAGCCAAAATTTTGACGACTCTCGAGAGTGGAGAAGAGGTGGAGCACGTCTTCAAGCCTGTTCATTGGAAACCACACACCACTAAGTACCCAAATGAGTGGGAACGCACTTACAAGCTAATGCCAGTGGAGGTGCAGTAGATGTCGTTGCGTCGCCTCCACGACGAGCAACCAGAGAGCTTTGCCTTCACCCCGCCCAATGCCGAGTGGGCGAGCCAGCAGATCGCCAAATATCCCGACGGGCGGCAGGCGTCGGCCGTGATCCCGCTCCTCTGGCGCGGGCAGGAGCAGGAAGGCTGGGTCACCCGCCCGATGATCGAGGAGGTCGCGCGGATGCTCGACATGGCCGAGATCCGGGTGCTCGAGGTCGCGACTTTCTACTTCATGTTTCAGCTCCAACCAGTTGGTTCTGTTGCGCACATCCAGATTTGCGGAACGACATCCTGCATGATCTGCGGCGCCGAGGATCTGGTTGGGATCTGCCAGGACAAGATCGCGCCCAACCCACACCAGATCAGCACCTGCGGCAAGTTTTCGTGGGAGGAAGTCGAGTGTCTGGGTGCGTGCTCGAACGCCCCGATGGCGCAGATCGGCAAGGACTATTACGAGGACCTCTCGACTGAGAGCCTCTCCAGCCTGATCGACCGGATGGCCGCCGGTGAGACACCTGCTCCCGGCCCGCAGAATGGCCGTTGGGCGTCTGAGCCTGCCGATGGACTGACCAGCCTGCACGGTGAGACGGCGCATGCGGGCAACGCATCCAAGGACATCGCGGCGCTGATCGGTGACTCGATCAAGCGCATCGACGGTACCGATCCGCTGCCCACCTGGGGCGCCGTGAAAGCAGGTGGCGCGAAGATGCGGATCACCGCGCCCTCGCAGCAGCCCGCGCCCGACCCCGTCATCGGCGATGACGGTGTGGCAGGCGCGAGCGGCGACTTGATGGCGGTCACCGATGAGGACAAGCCAGACCTCCTGACCGAGGCGCGTGAAGGCGGTCCGGATGACCTCAGAAAGATCAAAGGCGTCGGCCCGAAACTCGAAGGTGTTCTGCACGATATGGGCATCTTCCATTTCGACCAGATTGCCGAATGGACGCCGCGCGAGATCGCCTGGGTCGACGAGCGGCTGAAGTTCAAGGGCCGGATTGAGCGCGATGGCTGGATCGAACAGGCGAAAACCCTGGCCGCGGGCCAAGACACCGAATTCTCGAAGAGAAAGTAGGGAAAGGCGATGCTGCAAGACAAGGATCGGATCTTCACGAACCTCTACGGGATGTTCGACCGCTCATTGGCCGGTGCGATGGCGCGCGGGCACTGGGACGGTACAGCGGGTCTGATCGCGCGCGGACGTGAGGCGATTGTCGAGGAGATGAAGTCCTCCGGTCTGCGTGGGCGCGGGGGCGCCGGGTTCCCGACGGGTCTCAAGTGGTCCTTCATGCCAAAGGAGTCCGACGGACGGCCGCACTACCTGGTGGTCAATGTAGACGAGTCCGAGCCTGGCACCTGCAAGGACCGCGAGATCATGCGCCATGATCCGCATACGCTGATCGAGGGCTGCCTGATTGCCTCCTTCGCAATGGGTGCGAACGCCTGCTACATCTACCTGCGCGGCGAGTACATCCGGGAGCGCGAGGCGCTGCAGATCGCCATCGACGAGTGCTACGAGGCGGGGCTGCTCGGCCCGAACGCGGCAAAATCGGGCTGGGATTTCGACCTCTACCTGCATCACGGTGCAGGGGCCTATATTTGCGGCGAGGAAACGGCGCTGTTGGAAAGCCTAGAGGGCAAGAAGGGCATGCCGCGCCTGAAGCCGCCCTTCCCGGCGGGCGTGGGCCTCTATGGCTGCCCGACGACGGTGAACAACGTCGAGTCCATCGCGGTTGTGCCGACTGTTTTGCGCCGGGGTGCCGACTGGTTCTCCAGCTTCGGACGGGACAACAACAAGGGCACCAAGCTCTTCGCCATCTCGGGCCATGTGAACAACCCGTGTGTGGTCGAGGAGGCGATGTCCATCAGCTTCGACGAGCTGATCGACCGGCATTGCGGGGGCATCCGGGGCGGCTGGGACAATCTGAAGGCCGTGATCCCGGGCGGGTCCTCGGTTCCGGTGCTGCCCGCGGAGACCATGCGCCGCGATGCGATCATGGATTTTGACTGGTTGCGGGAGCAGAAATCGGGGCTGGGCACGGCTGCGGTGATCGTGATGGATCAGTCGACGGACATCATCAAAGCGATCTGGCGGCTTTCGAAGTTCTACAAGCACGAGAGCTGCGGGCAATGCACTCCCTGCCGCGAAGGCACCGGCTGGATGATGCGCGTGATGGAACGGCTGGTCACCGGCGACGCTGAAGTCGAGGAAATCGACATGCTGCTGGACGTGACCAAACAGGTCGAGGGCCACACGATCTGCGCGCTGGGCGATGCGGCGGCGTGGCCGATCCAGGGTCTGGTGCGCCATTTCCGGCACGAGATCGAGGATCGGATCAGCGCGAAGCGAAAAGGCCGCGTCAGCGCGGTCGCGGCGGAGTAGAGATCATGCAGCCAGAAGGCCATCATCTTGCAGAGGTCAATATCGGCCGGCTGGTCGCGGCGCCGGATGATCCGCGGTTGAAGAGCTTTGTCGACAATCTGGACCGCATCAACGGGGTCGCCAAACGGATGGACGGGTTCGTCTGGATGTTGGAGGGCGAGCAGGGCGGCAATCTGGACAATCCGATCGGCGACGACCCGCTGGTGGCATTCAACCTGTCCGTCTGGAAAAACGTTGAGAGTCTGGACCAGTACGTCTGGGGGACCGTGCACCGGCAGTTCTATGAACGCCGCGCGGAGTGGTTCGAGATTTTCGAAGGCACGCATTTTGCCATGTGGTGGGTGCCCGAGGGACACATTCCGACCAAGGCCGAGGCGCTTCAGCGCGTCGCGAACCTCGAAGCACATGGCGATACGCAGTTTGCATTCGGCTGGTCCTGGCTCGCACAAGCGCGGCTATGGCGTGGCAAAGGCTGTAGTGGAGCAGTGGCATGAGAACCAAGTGGATCATCTGTGCTGTGTCGACCTTGGCGCTTGTGGCGTGCTCGGGTGAACAGGCCGAACGCCCGCAGACCGAACCGCAGGTTATTGGATCGGATGGCGCGGGCTCAAACCTCGAGCGCTTCGATGTCCGTGAACAGGGGCGGCTGATGGTCGTCCAAGTGTTCAACCGGGGCGGCTCTGCCCGGACCGTGGTCGTCAGCGCGCGCAGTCCGCGGGGGCTGGACCGGGCGGACGGGCAACTGGCGCTGAACGCCGCCGCCAAGGCGGGCACGCAAATGGATTGCTCCGGTCAGCCGCTGCGCGTGCTCCCGGAAACAGGCACCTTCCAGGAGCAGGGCCGGCGCTCCGCGTTCACACAAGGCGAGGCCGCGTGGATCTTCCAGGGGCAGTGCGGGTAGGGAACAGATGACCGAGTTGCGCACAATCATCATCGACGGGCAGGAGGTTGAGGCCGATCCGGCGCTCACCCTCATCCAGGCCTGCGAACAGGTGGGCGTCGAGATCCCGCGCTTCTGCTATCACGAGCGCCTGTCCATCGCGGGCAACTGCCGCATGTGCCTGGTCGAGGTCGTTGGCGGCCCGCCCAAGCCCGCAGCCTCCTGCCACATGCAGGTGCGCGATCTGCGCCCTGGTCCCGATGGTCAACCGCCCGAGGTCAAGACCAACTCGCCGATGGTCAAGAAGGCCCGCGAGGGTGTGATGGAGTTCCTGCTGATCAACCACCCCTTGGATTGCCCGATCTGCGACCAGGGTGGCGAGTGTGATTTGCAAGATCAGGCAATGGCTTACGGTGTGGACTTCTCGCGGTATCGCGAACCCAAACGCGCCGTACTGGACCTTGAGCTTGGCCCCCTGGTCGAGACCTGCATGACCCGTTGCATCTCCTGCACCCGGTGCGTGCGCTTCATCACTGAGGTCGCGGGCGTCTCCGAACTTGGCCAGTGTGGCCGCGGCGAAGACTCAGAGATCACCAACTATCTCGGCCGGATCATGGAATCCGAGATGCAAGGCAACATCGTCGATCTCTGCCCGGTCGGCGCGCTGACCAACAAGCCCTACGCGTTCTCGGCCCGGCCCTGGGAGCTGAAGAAGACGCAGTCGATCGACGTGATGGATGCGCTCGGCTCGAACATCCGCGTCGACACGCGCGGGCGCGAGGTCATGCGGGTGCTGCCCCGAAACCACGATGGCATCAACGAGGAATGGCTGGCGGATCGCAGTCGCTATGTCTGGGACGGGCTGCGGCGCCAGCGGCTTGATCGCCCGTATGTGCGCTGCAATGGCAAGCTGACCCCGGCAAGCTGGAGCGAGGCCTTTGCCGCGATTGCGGAGGCCGCCAAGGCCGCTGGTAACGACATCGCGGCGGTGGCGGGCGACTTGGCCCCAGTCGAGGCCATGTGGGCGGTCAAGGATCTGCTGTCCCGGCTGGGCTCTGACCGGGTCGAGTGCCGTCAGGATGGCGCGGCTCTGCCCATAGGCAACCGCTCCGCCTATTCGGGAACGGCGACCATCGAAGACATCGACACCGCTGACGGCATCCTCCTGATCGGCGCCAATCCGCGCCTTGACGCACCGGTACTCAACAGCCGCATCCGCAAAGCCTGGCTGGCGGGCGCCATGATCGCGCGGGTCGGCCTGCCGGAGGACCTGACCTATCCCTGTTTCGAGATCGGGACGGGACCCGGAGCCCTGACGGGCGCGAGCGGCGATGAGCTCGTGGCGAACATGGGCGGCATGGACCGGAAAGTGATCATCGTCGGGCAGGCGGCGTTGACCCGGCCTGATGGCGAGTCGTTGCTTGCCGCCGCCATGAAACTGACCGAAGCGGGCGGCGCGAAGCTGTTGGTGCTGCACAACGCGGCGTCCCGGGTCGGTGGCATGGATATCGGGTTCGCGCATGCAAACGGGCTGGGCTGTCTGGATGGTGCGAAACTGATCTACAATCTCGGTGCCGACGAGGCCGATATGCCGGAAGGTGCCTTTGTCGTCTATCATGGCAGCCATGGCGACCGGGGCGCGCACCGCGCCGATGTGATCCTGCCGGGCGCCGCCTATACTGAACAATCGGGGATCTTCGTGAAC
>JBCDID010000226.1:0-6155 GCA_038749355.1 Pseudomonadota bacterium
ACCCGTCAAACCCCTTGCCGCTGCCGCAATTGGCGGCAGTGCAGTCGGGTATCCCGGATGCTCCAAGGCGGCCCCAACCTGGGACGTCATTGAGCAGTCGGTGCCCAGCGGTGGGGAAGCCACTCCAATTGTCCACGCGCCGAACACCCCGGTCGACTGGGCTGCCCTCTATGCTGCGATTGAACCCATTCTGCCGCACATCCCTGCAATAGCGCTGGCCGGCAGCGCGTTCCTGATCTGGCGGGAACTGCGGCGATTCAACCGAGCTCGGGTGTGCACCCACGGCATTGATCTCACTGAAGACCACGAGGAGGCCGCAATGGTCGATCCCGCAGAGGCGGGCGCGACCGCCGAAAACACGCTGCCCAAGCCCGATTTCAAACTCCTCGTCGGCGGTGCGTCCCACACCGGCAAGGTTCGAGCTGAGAACCAGGACGCATACACCGTGCGCGAAGTTGGGCCAGGCAACGGCTTGGCGATCGTCTGCGACGGCGTCGGCGGGCATCCAGGCGGCCGTGCCGCAGCACGCTACGCTGCCCGCAAACTCAAGGGCCGGTTCGAGATGGGGCTCATCGTCGGGCTCGACCCGGAAGAGGCGCTCGAAGAAGCCCTCGGCCATGTTGCTGAACAAATGGCAGCCGATGGCATAGAAGGGTTGACCACCGCTCTGATCACCCATCTCGACGGCGAACGGTTGACCTGGGCCGGGCTCGGCGACGGTCGGATCGCCGTGATCCATCGCGACGGCATGCACCAGGATCTGATGGCGCCGCACCACGCGCTCGATCAGCCGAGCAACGTGATCACCGCGCATTTGGAAGCCGGCAAGATCCATCAGCCCCGCCTTGGGTCTCTTCGGATCGCGCCGGGAACCTTGGTCTTCGCGATGTCGGACGGTGCCGGTGATCTGCTGGATCTCTCGGCGATGGCGAAAAATCGCCAGACCTATCTGAGAGTGCTGCGCCAGATTGGCCCTGAGCTCTTTTGCGGACAGATCCTCGATCGTCTGGAATCTCTGACCATCCCGGGCAGCACCGTGCCGCTGCATTCCGACAATCTGACCATCACCGTTGCCATGAACACGCGAGCGGAGGATCAGGAATGAGTTGGCGCAAGATCTCCGTCGCGGGCCATAAATTCGAGGTGGCCCGCACAACCCTCGGTCTCGGTGGGCAGGGCAAGGTCTACCGCGCCCGCCGGGCCGATACAAAACACCCGGCCATCTTTAAAACCATGCCAACCAGTGCGGAAGCTGAACAGCGATTGCGCTGGTTGGTGGATCAGCGCCTGGGACAAATCTTACCCCAGGTCGCTGCCCCGTTGGCCTGGAAAGAACATCAGGGAGAGCTTGCCTATATCGCCGCCCTCGCCAACGGGGTGCCCCTAGACGAGGACCGCCCACGCACCTTCCCGGAACGGCTGGAACTCGTCTGGATCCTGAGTTGCCTTTGGTCGCGCCTGGAAACCGCGGGCATCGCCCATGGCGATGTCGCGCCTTCCAACATCATGATCATGCCGAATGGATGGGCCGATCTGATCGACCTCGACAACTATGTAACCCAGGATCCGCTCAACCCGGCCCCGTCCATGATTGGACAACATCCAATGATGGCTCCGGAACTCCGAATGGCCCGAAATGCCGGACAACCGATCCCACCAACAATAGAGAGCGACCGCTTCGCCTGGGCGGTGCTCTTCAGCCTGCTGCTGTTCTATCGCCATCCCACCGATGGTCAGATCGACGGGACCCCGGCCAGCTTTGACGCCGCGATGACCAGTGGCATCTGGCCTGAACGGAACCGGGCCGCGCAAGCAGGCGAAACGCCGATGGCGGCAGTGGGGGAACCTTTGGCAAAGTTGTTTGATGGTGCGTTCAGCTTGCAGCAAGGAAACCGCCCGAATGCTGCTGCCTGGAGGGTGGTCCTCGGCCAGAGTTTGAAGGCAATGGTGCGCCACAGATGCGGGCAGGTCTTTGTCGGAACCAGCGCGAGAACCTGCCCATGGTGTGGTGCCGCAATCCAGATGCCAACGGTCCACGGCGACCAACTCACCATCCGAGTGCGCAACATCGACACTGGACGGGAGGCCGCGTACATGCTCAGTCGCGGTCGCGGGCTGATGCTCGGACGCGATACAATCCCAGATGCCACGGCGTATGTTTCAGGCCGGCACCTGGAATTGGTGATCGTGGGCCAGGATTTGCGTCTGGTCAGCCATGGCCGCAACGGTACGACCGTCACGCTCGGTCAGACCCCACGGCAATCTTTGAATCGTCTCGCCACAGCGTTGCCCGGCTCCAAACTGGACGGCGCCGTTCTCGACGTGGCGAACACGCGGATCGAACTGCGCATCGGGAGGTGATGCCGCGGGTTGGCAGCAATCCTGACCGCGGGTTAGGGTTGCCCGCCATTCCGTTAGAGGCACCGCCCTTGAAACTCCACGTTACCCCTGAAGATCGCTTCAAAGACCTCCTGATGGCACAGACGGCAGCTCTGGCCGAGGGCGCCTACAATACCCACACCCATACCCGGCATGTGCAAGCAGGAGCGGACCCGCGCTCCGCCACGGACCGCATGGTCTCTCTCCATGAACTTTATCATTCCTATTTGAATGACACGACCGGCTATGGGCTGTGCCTCATCATGGCCGGGGCGCTGACCAACCATGATCCGGGCCGATACGGCAACGTGCTGGCCGTCCTGATGGCGGGTGCGTTGAAGACCCACGAGAGCTTCGCGACAGCTGCAAGCATTTTCGGCGCTGCTGGCGGATGGTTCGATGAAACCCTCCTTGACGGGTACCCGGACTACGCTCGTTATCTCAATACTTGGCGGTCCTTCCTCGACGCCGCGCCACATCCGATCCTGGCCTATCAGGCGATCGAGAACACGGCCCGCGCCGTCATGCAGACCGGGCTGGTGGAGGACCTGAGCCGGTGTGCCGTAAAAGAGTGGTTAGAGCAGGCCTTTACCGCTGCTGCACCGGATCAGCGTCTGACGTCTTTGCTGTCTCCAGCCTTTGCCAAGGTACTCTTCCGGGTCACCGTGGATGAGACCCTGCCCGGAGGCCCGGAACTCACAGCCTTGTTGGACGGCGAGATGTCACACGAGGCGTTTCGAGACGCCTTCAGGACCGGCGATCTCGATCCGGCCTTGGATGCGCTCGGCCACGCCTATTACCGTCTCGCGCAACATCGACTGCGCGCCGATAACGAGACCTGTCTTGACTACAATGGTCACCAGGAGTTCACGGAGGCGCTGATCGAGCAGACAGCGGCGGTCGTCGGTGATGCTCTGCGGCGAAGCTATCGTGCTCCAACCCAGTCGGAAAATGAGTTGGATCTGATCATCGGAGACTTCGTACAGGAACGGCTTCTCCTGAATGAGCATCCATATCCCGCCCTCTTGATCCCCTCCACGCAGGTTCAGGAAGAAAAGCAGGCCGCAATGCCCGTGGGGCCGGCAGAGGGAGGCTGGGTTCAGTTGATCGCGCTGCCCGCACCTAAAGCCGCGGCCCTCTACCGTTTCGATCCGGAGAGCGCTGGAGAACTGACGAAAGCGCCACAATTGACGGCCATCCGGCGGCGGGCCGTCAATGATGATGCCACGCTATCGCATATCGAACTCTTCTCCCTGGTTGCGCCCGACGATTTACGGGAGATCTCCGCTCACTGGGGCGCGATCGAGGCCATCGTCCCGATCGTGTCAATGACCACGCTGCAGGATGAAGCGTGGCGAGCCGTTTGGCTGAACGTCTTCGAAGCCTTCGGGGATATGCCGGTTCTGATGGATCGCAATCCGTTCAGCTGGATGGAAGGTTTGGCCGAACGGCGCGAGGACAAGGTTGATGTGGGGCGAATTCGCATGGCGATGGAAGACACCGATCCACCGCAGTTCTTCGAGATCTTCTGCTGGCGTCCGCGCGGGTCAGGCTTCCTGCTCTTCACCCCTTGCAGCGCCGCCGTGGCAGGTGCGCTCGCCGCGCAGGCCAAACGTTGGCCAGAAACGTTCATCGAAGACACCGGATTTATTGATGCCGAACGCACGCTGCTCCAACGCGCCCTCAGTCATGTAACGCGTGAGGAGCATGTCGCCGGGTTCGGCTGGTGGAAATAGACTGAGCCGCCTCAGGGGCGTGCGCCCTTTTTCAGTCTTCCAGGGTTCCTGAACTGGATGCAGCCCGCGGTCTGCGATACCCAAGACCGATGACAGATGCTGCCGCCCTGATTGCCAAACTTCGCCGCCGGTTGGAGCGCCCTCCGACCGATGAAGCCGAGGGCGTGAAGCTTCTTGGAGTTCTCGATCAATTGATCGACGCATCCAGTGACGACGAGCGCCGTTGGTTTCAGGAGGCCAAAGGGCGTTACCTCCTCGACTTCCCGTTTGGCGATCCGATGTTGGTGGCTGAACTGGCAAACGAGGCACTCGCAGATGCCCTTGAAGACTTGTCCGAGGCCGACCTCGCTGCGAAACATGACACCTGCCGGCAGATCGCAGTTGCTTTCCACCTTCGCCGTGCCGGGACCGCCCGCGCAAATCTGGAATCTGCGATCCATTGGGCTGCTCAAGCGTTGACTGGGGCGGGCGAGAAGGGGGACCTTCTGGCTCAAGGTGAGGCACATCTGTTGTTGGGGGAACTCTATATCTCTCGGCTGGCAGGAGAGCGTGTCCTCAACCTCGAAACTTCGGGGCAGCACTATCTGAGCGCCTCAAGGCTGTTCGATCGCAACGAACAACCGAACGGGTGGTGCCGGGCTCAGCTCGGACTGGCCAACGTGCTCGCCAAACCGGCCCTGCGGGACCGTACGCGGCGTCTGAGGCAATCGATCAGCACGCTCGAGGACATCACCGATCATCTCGAAACCCAGACCGATCCAGTGTTGGAGCTCCAGGCTTACATGCAGCTTGGAGTTGCCCTCGCGCAGTATCCAGCTGGAGATGATGTCAGTTACAATCAGCGGGCGATTCGTGCATTCCGAGCGGCGGCTCGGCTAAGTTTGGACCAAGGGCAACTCAGCTCTTGGGCGCAGGCACAGCACAATCTCGGGAACGCATATTTGGACTGCCACGCAGGGCGGTTCACGATGAACCGTGCGCGTGCGATCGTCCACTATCGCCGAGCGCTGGATGTTCGCCGTGACGAGGGCAACAGTCATCGCTTAGCGCAAACCCTCAATGCGCTCGGGACGGCGTATTGGGAGTTGCGCGACACGGGCGACCGGTATCTTGGGCTGGCGCGCGAGGCTCTTGAGGAAGTAACGGAACTCAGACTGCGCCTCGGCCGTCTTGATGAAGCATTGGGATCGGCCCAGAACCTGTCCCGGGTTCTCGCCGCGCAGTCTGCCTGGCCCGAAATTCTCACACTCGGCGAGCGCCTGTTCTTCGACAACGACCTGCGTTTGAAGGACACGTCGACACCCGCGGAAGCAGAACGACTGGTCAGCGCCTTTGGCCGCCTCGTGGACATGATGGCCCTGGCCGCCTCGGAACACGATGGCCCAAAAGCGTGCATCGATGTCTTGCTGCGTGGACGGGCGCGCCTTGGAGCTTTGAGGGAAGGAGGCGACGACGAGAATTCTGATCGAATGCGCGAAGTGGCTCCGGACGAGTTGCTTGTCGTAACGCTGGTGCCGATACCGCCCAACCCGATCCAGCTGATCATGATCTATCGAGACCCTGGCGGTGTGCTTCGCCATCAGACGGAACGTTTGGACGGGTTTAGCCAGTATGATCTCGATGAGATGATCTACGGTGAGGCGGAGGATGCGCTTAGCTGGATTCATGCCTATCAGGACGTTCACGTGAAGAACGACCGTACGCGCCTTGCCGAAATGCTCGACGTGATCGGTGATCGCCTGGGGCAGGAATTCTCAAGCGTCGGTGCGCTGCTAGACACCAACCCGCATCTTCAACACCTGACCTGGGCACCAAGCGGAGCACTTTCGGTCCTGCCGCTGGGTCGATGCCGATTTGGCGGACAAAAACCAATGAACGAACGGCTCCCATGCCGTGTCGCAACGAGCCTGCGTGCATATCCTGAACCGACTCGTAAGATTGGCCAAGGGCGGGTCATCAGTTTCAGCGACCCGGAGGGCAACTTACCCTTTGGTCGGATCGAAGGCGATGTTCTGAAGGAGCAATTCCCTGAGACCGAGC
>JBCDID010000227.1:0-6155 GCA_038749355.1 Pseudomonadota bacterium
CGGGCTGCTCGCCTGCCTCATGCGCGCGAAGACCACGGGCAAGGGATGCGATGTGGACGTCTCGCTCTTTGAGGTGGCGGTGCAGCAGCTCGCGTATCCCGGCAACTGGCACCTGAACGGAGAACCCGTGCCGCCCCGGATGGCGCGTAGTGCCCACCCCTCCCAGACGCCGGTGCAGTCGGTGCGCACGAAGGACGGCTGGGTCTTCCTTATGTGCATGATCGAGAAATTCTGGCTGGCTCTGGCAGAGGGGATCGGCTGCCCGGAGCTTGCCGAGGATACGCGTTTTTCGACTATCAAGGCGCGGCAGACAAACCGGGATGCTTTGACCGAGGTATTGGACGAGGTCTTCCAGACCCGTACCACTGCAGAGTGGATGGAGGTGCTGACCGGTCGCGTGCCCATCGGCCCGATCCACGACGTTGAGGGTGCACTGGCGAACCCCTTCGTCCACGATATCGGGATGGTTCGGGACATGCCCCATCCGGCTAGGTCGGAGATGCGGACACTTTCCAATCCCTTGCGCATAGACGGGGAACGCCTTGCGCGGATCGCAGGGTCGCAGCTGGGTGCGGACAATGACGAGATCCTCGGCGGACTTGCTGCCGCCCCAAAGAAGACAGGATGACGACCATGGAAGCCCCCGAACGATCTACCGCAGGCGTCTACCAGGGCGCGTCCGGGCGCACCTATCACGACTTCGATCCCGGCACGACTATCCGCCACAAGCCTGGGCGTACGATCACCGAGACAGACAACATCTGGTTCACGCTGCTGACCATGAACACCCATCCGCTGCATTTCGACAACGAGTTCGCTGCAGGCAGCCAGTTTGGAAAGCCCTTGGTGAACTCGTGCCTGACGCTGTCGATGGTGACGGGGATCAGCGTGGCGGATATCAGCCAGGGCGCGATTGCGAATCTCGGCTGGGACAATGTGAAGCTGACGGCGCCGGTGTTTGTCGGCGACACCATCTACGCCGAGACGGATGTGCTCGACAAACGCCTGTCCAAGAGCAAGCCTGATCAGGGGATCGTCTCGGTCCGCACCCGCGGGTTCAAGGCGGATGGAACGGTCTTCATGGAGTTCGACCGCAACATTCTGGTGCCGGTTCTAGGCAATGGCTGACGTCGACGCCTCCGGGTTCACTTGGCCCGACGGGAAGACCCTCGCGCTCTCTATCGTCGTCAATGTGGAGGAGGGCGCCGAGATGTCCGTGGCCGAAGGCGACAAACGCCCCGAGCCGGTAGACGAGTTGGGCGTGGCGGTGTCGGTCCCAATCCGGAACTATGTGAACGAGTCGAATTACCAGTATGGCGTTCGTGCAGGTGGGCCAAGGGTGTTGCGCTTGCTGGAGCAGTACGGCGTCACAACCACGGTCACTGCGGCCGCGGTCGGCCTTGAACGTGCGCCCGAACTGACCCGCCAGATCGTCGATGCAGGCCACGAGGTCGCTGCACACGGTTGGCGTTGGATCCACCAGTTCTCTTTTGACGAGGACCGCGAGCGGGAGTTCATTAGCAAGGCCACTGCTTCCATCGAGCAGACAACCGGTGCTCGGCCCGTGGGTTGGTTGTCCCGCTACCTGCATACGCCCAACACCCGCCGTTTGCTGGTCGAGGCAGGGTACACTTATCATATGGACGACCTTTCGGACGATATGCCGCGATGGGAGGCCGTCGAGATGCCCGACGGCGCGACCCGCCCGCTGGTCTGCGTTCCTTACGCCATCGACACCAACGACATGAAGTTCTGGACGTCGCCCTCGCTCACGCCGGACGCATGGTTGCAATACGCAAAGGACAGCTTCGAATGGTTGCTGGCTGAAAGCCGGACGCAGGGCCCCCGCATGATGTCTATCGGCCTGCATCTCCGGATCATTGGACGCCCCGGGCGCATGGGTGCGCTGGAGGCGTTCCTGGCGCACGCGACCCAAGCCGAGGGCGTCTGGATCACCACGCGCAAGGCCATAGCTGACCGTTTCGCTGGCGAGGTGCCTTGGCAATGATCGACTTTCCGATGTCCCTGGCCGATGACAGCATTCGTGTGGAACTCAGCGGTCCCGCCGCGCTGATCACATTCGACCGCCCGGCGACCCGAAACGCGATGACAGAGGCTATGTGGAGGGCTCTGCCGGGCCAGATGAGGAACCTTGCCGAGGACGCGCGTGTAAAGGCGGTGCTTTTTACCGGGGCGGGAGGCCACTTCTCTACTGGCGCGGACATCACCGAGTTCGCAAACACCTATGGCAGCCCCGCCGCTGCGCGGGCCACCAACGATAAGATCGAAACGGCGCGTGCCGCCATCAGCGAACTGCCCAAGCCGACTATTGCTGTCGTGCCCGGTCTGGCGGTCGGCGCAGGGTGCGGGTTGGCGATGGCTTGCGATCTGAGATTCGCTTCGGACATTGCGCATTTCGCACTTCCGCCCGCTCGATTGGGCGCCGCGTATCCATTCCCCGGCATTCGCCAACTTGTTGGCCTGGTCGGACCGGCGCGTGCAAAGGAGATGCTCTATTCCGGACGCCTGGTCGGGGCTGACGAGGCTCTACGTATTGGTCTCGCAGACCGCGTGTTCGCCACCGACGCTTTGCTCGAAGAGACGATCAGCTATGTCGAGAACGTGGTGGCCCTCTCATCGAACTCCCACAGAGTCGCCAAGCAACTTGTCGATGCTGTCGCAATGGGAGCTGAGGCGGATGAAAGTGATCTGCGGGACTTGTTTGAGAGCACCTTTGCCTCAGAGGATTTTCAGGAGGGCTATCGTGCATTCCTCGAGAAACGCAAACCCGCCTTCAGGTGAGCCGCGGGGCCAGTAGCTCTGCCCACGCAAGCAAAGTCGGGTCCGACCATTTCGGGCCAACGAGCTGGATGGATGCGGGGAGAGCCTCTCCAGGCAGGACCACCGGAAGCGCAACCGCCGGGCACCCGGCAAAGTTCGCGAGTGCCGTCAGGTCCGCCTGATTTGACGGAGCCGGTACTCCATGTGCGAACGCCCTTTGCGGTGTGGTGGGCAACAGCAATGCGTCGACGATTTCCAGCGCTCTGTGTGCTGCATCCGCTGCTCGTTCAATCTCTATGCGGGCCGCGTTAAGTTTTGCCTTGGACGCGTCACGACCATACACCAGCAATGACCGCAGATGGTCGCTGATGACGCCAGGTCGGTCCATCAGATCCGCGAGTTCCGTGGCACCTTCTGCTTCGATCATCAACAGTCCTGCGCGGCGGGCTTCGTGCGGGTCCCATCTGGCGAGGTCGACTTCCCGAACCGTCCCGCCAAGCGTGTTTATGGCCCGATGCGCAAGATCCAGCGCTGCCTTGTTGGCGGGTTCGCAGTCAACTGATTGGAGTTGTTTTGGGATGCCAAATCTGACGCCGCTGAGATCCACCTTAGTCGAGGGCTCAGTCCACATGGCTAGTGCCTCTTGCGTACCCAGGACCTTGAGCGCAGGCCATAGCAACCGGACATCCCGCGCCATCGGCCCGATGGTATCCAGCGAGGGGCTGAGCAGGGCAAGCCCTTCGCGGTCCACAGCTCCGAAGGTCGGTTTGATCCCAGCAATCCCACAATAGGCGGCAGGCACACGCACCGATCCCATGGTGTCAGTGCCCAGAGCCAAGTCGGCGAACCCGCCCGCCAAGGCTGCGGCTGACCCTCCGGACGAGCCGCCGGGGGTCAAACCCTCGCCCAGCGGGTTCATGCACCGCCCAAAGGTGGGGTTGTCCGTGATGGCGCCGAGGGCTGCTTCTTCCATGTTCGCACTGCCGAGGACGACGGCACCCGCGGCCCGCAGACGAGCAACTGCTGTCGCGTCGGTCTCGGCAATCACGTCCCGCCGCCCATCAATCCCGGCAGTCCAGGGCTTCCCCGAGCACGCTAGGTTATCTTTCACCGCGACCGGAACTCCGTCCAGCGGTCCTAGCGCATTCCCCGCACGATGGCGGGCGTCCGAGGCAGTCGCCGCCGCGAGCGCCTCCGATTCATCAATCCGGATAAAGGATCGCAACGCGCCGTCCTCGATGGCGATCCGTTCCAGGCGTCGCCGGGTCTCGGTTTCCGTAGCGTGCTGTATCAATGATCTTGCCGGATCAGACGAATGGGTTTCTGCCGCGATTCAAGCTGGGTCAGGTGCGCTGTCCCGCCCGGTGCCACCAGCTCGACCTTGATTTGCACGCCAAGCCGGGACTTCAGCAGGTCCTCCATCCGAGACTGCAGACCCTCCGGACGCGTCGCGACCTCGACAATCACGGTCATTTCCAGACGCTCGCCCGCTAGCTGCACCTTGCAGAAATACTCGCCTATGGCCTCCTCAAACCCTCCAGTCAGAAGTGCGCCAACGCCCTGCGGATAGACGTTCACTCCGCGCAACTTGACCATGTTGTCCGAGCGCCCGAGATGCCCCGCCATCCGCCGGAACGGCAGGTCGAGCGCGTTCGCGCCGGGCAGCATCCGCGTGAGATCCTGGGTTTGGAAACGGATCACGGGGTAGATGTCATCCTTGTAGAGGCAGGTGCAGACGATGTCGCCGGTTTTGCCCTCCTGCACCGGAGCGAGCGTCTCGGGGTCGATCAGTTCGACGAACTGCGCGTCCTCCATCACGTGCATGCCGTCCAGATCCGGGCCTTGCGCTGCAATGACACCTGTATCCCCAACACCGTACCAGTCGTAGACCTGCTCCGCGCCCCATCTGGCGGCGAGCTCTGTGGCGTTGTCGGACCCGATATGACCGGCGATCACACGGATCTGGATGTCGCGCCCGGGCTCCATACCCTCCTCCCGCGCCACGTCCGCCAGGTGTCGGATGTAGTCGCCAAAGCCGACGATCGCGGTTGCCCGGAAATCACGCATCATGCGGACTTGCTGTGCCGAGCGGGTTTCGGCACCCGTGCCTGCCGTCAGAACCTGCGCACCAAGCCAATGCTGGATCGCCTCGCGGATGTAGTGGCCGCCATTCACAAGCCCGAAGCCGTAGACCGAGTGAATCACGTCCCGATCTGTCAGCCCTTGGAGGTGGTAGATACGTGCCAGCAGCATGTTCTGCACCTCCCGGGACTTTGGTCCCCAGAGCAGCGGTTGCGGCCGTCCGGTCGTGCCGGATGTGGTGTGAAAGACTAGCGGAAGCGGTATTGTTGGGTCGCGCCCGTGGAAGTCCCCGAGCGGTGGATGTGCTTCGACTGACGCCATGAGGTCCGACTTTGAGTAAGGCGGCAGCTTCGGCAGGTCGTCCAGGCTGCGGATGTCTCCCGGTTCGATCCCGCGCGCACCCCAATGGCGCTGGTAGAAAGGTACCTGCCAGGCGAAGGTCATGAGGTCCTTGAACCGAGCCTCCTGTCGGGCGCGAAGCTCATCGCGGCTGAGGCGCCGAAACCGCTCAAGGAAGTCTGCGATGGGGTGTTCCGCAGCCAATGCTCGGTGATCGAAGGCGTCGAAGTAGTTCATCGGGTGGCCTTTAGCGCGTCGGCGATCGTCGCTTCGGGCAGGCCCGCGTCACGCAGGACGTCTTCAGTGTGCTCGCCAAGCCTCGGCAGAGTGGGGTCCAAACGCCCTGGCTCCTCGCGGTACTTGATCGGCAGGCCAATATGGAGGTTGCCCTGGCCGTCGCGCGCCAGCATCTCGCGGGCGGCAACATGAGGGCGATGGAACGCTTCGTGGAGGTCCATTACAGGGGCGAAACAGACATCGCGTCCCTGGAACCAAACCTCCCATTCGTCCCGCGTGCGCGTCGCAAAGGTCGCCTCCAAAAAGTCCTTCGCGGGCTGTTGCCCCGGCCCGGGAGGGCCCTTAGCCGCGGAGATAAGGTCCGGACGGTCGAGAGCGTTCAGCAGCGTCTCCACGAATTTGTGCTCGACCCCGCCCAGCGCCACATGTCGCCCGTCTGCGGTCCGATAGGGGCGGAAGAAGGCGTATCCGCCGAAGCTGCGTTCGTTCTTCACGTCCGGTGCGCGTTTCTCGGCAAAAACCGGCCCCGTGACATTGGGGAGCCAGGACATCACGGCATCCTGCATGGACATGTCGATATAGTCGCCCCGGCCGGTCTTCTCCCGCCGGAGCAGCGCCATCAGGATCGCGGAAAGGCTCATTAGGGAGGCAGCCATGTCTGCGACCGGCATGCCCGGGTTTGTGGGCTGGCCGTCCGCGCCGAGTTTCAGTGACGC
>JBCDID010000228.1:0-6110 GCA_038749355.1 Pseudomonadota bacterium
CCGTCGGCCGGATCGAGCAGGTCACCACCTCGATCCCGCGCGCCCGCAACCCCGCGACCTCGCGCTGTATGAAGGTATCCGTGGCGCGGGGGTATTCCCCGGTCAGGTAGGCGATGGGACCGGCGGCGGCTTCGTCAGGCATCGACTGTGCACTCCCGTGGGATCGGAGGAGTTGCCGGAGATGACGCCAGCGGGCTCAGCCGGTCCTTCAAACGCGCGGTGCTGTAGCGGAGCGGCTTGAAGCGGGCGTCGAGCGTCTCGGTCCGGAGAAGCCCCGGCAAGCGGGCAGGCAGCCCGGGAAACACCAGTCCGGTGAGCCCCGCGAGCCGGGCCGGCAGCTTCACCAGCCGTCGAGGCAGCGGAAACACGTGGCGCACGACCCCGGCAGCCTTGAGCGCCCGGAGATAGACGGCCTGCCTGGGCTGTGCCCCGCCGACAAGGTTGATGACCTCGAGATGCCCTGCGCATCCCTCGTTCTCCAGATCCGACCGGCCTAGAGGGGTTTCGGCCGCACGCACCAGCGCTCTGGCCGCCGAATTCACGTGGATCAGGGGCAGAGGGGCATCGGCCGCGAGGCAGAGAGCCACCCCGCCGATCTTCATGCCCAGCCGGGCTGTCCACTGCCGCCCCGGCCCATGGATCACGCCGGGGCGCAACACCCGCGCGACCATCCCATGCGCCCTGACGGCGTCCGCCACCAGCGCCTCCTGCGCGAGCTTGGCCCGGCAATAAGCATCCCGCAGTCCGGGATCGGGTTCGGTGGGCGCCAGCTCATCCAGCAAGGCACCTTCCGGCAGGCTGGCATATCCATAGACTGCAAGCGAACTGACATGGATCAGACGGGGGCGCTTGCGGGTGGGCACTTCTGCCAACGCCTCCAACAACGTCGCAGTCGCGGTCACTGTGTCCCGCTGATGCGCCTCGTCTCCGCCTTGCATGGCGGCCGCAGTGTGAATCACAGCATCCACATTCATCAGTAGCTCGGCCAGCGTGGAAGCCGCGGCAGGGTCCGCCAGATCGCAGGCGAGGACATTCGGTGTGTCATCCAAGGGGCTCCGAACAAGGGACACTACCCGATGCCCCGCCGCCTCTGCGACATCCACCGTAGCGCCACCCAGAAACCCTGCGCCCCCTGTAACGAGGATCGTCAAGCCGCCCATGACGGGACCTCCATCGCCTCGAAGGAGGTTTGCAGCTGTTGGTCGCCGCCGCTCTGGCACGCCAGCGTGATCTCGTTGACGTGCACGCCGAAGTCCGTGGCCAGCGTGGGTGGTCGACCCTGTTCGATAGCCAGTGCCATGTCGGCAATCGCGCGGCAGAAGTCCCTGACCTGAGATCCTCTATACCGCGGCACCCCGCGCGCCTCTCTCGACGGCCGCAGCCGGGTCGAGATAGGCGACAGGAACCTTCGACGCCGGATCGTGTGATACCGCCGAAGTCGGACAGGGGAATTGTCCGACCTTGGATCGTCCACCGTCAGCACGCCTTCATCCCCAAAGAGCCGCATCCGGTGGTCGTGTGCCGCATAGATCCCATTGGTCAGCCGCGCCGTCACACCGGATCGGAACCGGACGCAGGCGACCGAAAAGTCAGGCGTCTCGAAAGGTGGGCGCCCCGCGATCTTCTCCGGCATCAGCACGTCGGAGAACGCCGTCACCCGTTCCGCCGGACCGAAAAGCGCGCAGAGCCAGCTCAGCACATAACCCGCATGCTCCAACGTGCAGCCGGTGCGGAACTCGTCCATGGCAGGCCAGGCTGTCCCGGCCTCGTTCACCCATTTGGCATGCGGCGCACGCGCCACCATGCCATCGTCCATCTCGGCATAGACCAACCGGATGGGGCCCACACTTTGATCGCGCACAGCCTCAGCCAGTGTCCGCGCCACCGGATTCAGCGCAGTGCAAGGCGCAGAACAGAGCATCAGTCCGCGCTGCTTCGCGAGATCCGCCAGTGCGATCGTATCGGCCAAGCCCAAAGCAATCGGCTTCTCGGTGTAAACATGCTTGCCTGCCTCCAAGAGAGCCCGCGTCGTCTCGGCATGTGCCGCCGGGTTGGTCAGGTTCAGCACCAGCGGGACGGTGTCGTCCGCAAGCAAGGCCCCGGGATCCGCATATGCTTTTGCGCCTGTGAGCTTGGCCATGTTTTCAGCCCGGGAGCGTTCGCGGTCATACACCCCGGCAAGTTCCAGCCCCGGGTGCAGACCCATTGTCAGCCGGTACATGTTGGCCACGTAGCCGCAGCCGAGCATGGCGATCTTCATGGGCACGGCCCTCCCCGGATCAAAAGGGGCTTGGCAAATCCCCGATCTGTTGCCAGTTTGCGCGCGAACGGGAAGGTGGTCCGCTGTGACGGAGCCCGCTGTTCATGCGCTACTGCCTGATCTCGCCCTGCCGCAACGAGCAGGATTACATGCGCCGCACGCTGGACAGCGTGGTCGCACAGACGCATCGCCCGGCGCTCTGGATCATCGTGGATGACGGCTCGACGGACGCGACGCCCGCGATCCTGGCGGAGTACACGTCCGCGCATGAGTGGATCCGCGTGGTGGCAAAACCCGACCGGGGTCACCGGGCGGTCGGGCCTGGCGTGATAGAGGCCTTCTATTTCGGGCTGGACCAGATCGACCTCGACGGGTTCGACGCACTCTGCAAGCTGGATCTCGACCTTGACCTGCCGCCCGGATACTTCGCTGGCCTCATCACGCGGATGGAGGCGAACCCACGGATCGGCAGCTGCTCCGGCAAGCCGTACTACCGGGGCACGGACGGACGGCTCCACAGCGAGCGGGCGGGTGACGAGATGTCCGCTGGCATGACCAAGTTCTACCGCACCCGGTGTTTCCGCGAGATCGGCGGGTTTGTGCGCGAGGTCATGTGGGACGGTATCGACTGCCACAAGGCCCGGCAGCTTGGCTGGATCGCCTGTAGCTGGGATGTGCCGGAACTGCGCTTCGAGCACCTGCGCGCCATGGGCTCCAGCCAGGCAGGCATCCTGAACGGTCGGCGGCGCCACGGGTTCGGGCAATACTACATGGGCAGCGACCCCTGGTACTTCATTGCAACGGCGATCTTTCGGATGGCCTATCCGCCCTACCTGCTCGGCGGGGTGAACTACCTGATCGGCTATTTCGGGGCCATGCTGAACGGGGTCGCGCGGCACGGGGACGATGGTCTCCGCACCTTTATCCGAACCTATCAGCGGCGCGCTCTGATCGTAGGCAAGGCGCGCGCTATTGCCGAGGTTGAGCGGCGGCAAACGGCCGTCTGGGAGGCGCGCGGCTGACATCAGCAGGCCGCCACGGACTCACCGGCCATGGCCGGGGTGGTTTGGGGCAGAGGTGAAGTTCCAACGATCATGTCCCGGAGGTCGTCGAGCAGCCGATCCCGCAGATAGTCGCGGATGCACTCGAACGCCGCCTCAGCAATGCGCACTCGCCAGCGGTCATCGCGAAGGACACGCGCCACCTGCTCCGGCAGATCTGAGAAGTCCCAGGCCACGGGCACATAGGTCTCCCAGGGTCGGAAGAGATCAGGGCATGTCTCCAGATGCGCCATGTCCTGCTTGACGATGACCGCACCAGCCAGCATCCCCTCGATATCGCGCCAACAAAGCTCGCCATACCCAAAGGGACTGAACACCAGTTTTGAGCTCTGTAGTTCCGCGAAGAAGCGAGCGCGTGAGATACCTGTGCCGGTGAAGACCTGGCCTGGAGCGCGCGCCAGGCTTTCGAGCGATGCATTGCGCATGGCAGCGTACCAACCGGACCCCTTGGTTGTGAGGCGCGCATGCATGTCGATGGGCCTGTTGGCGCCAAGGTTCGGAGTGGCGCCGAGAAACCGCTCCATCATTCCCGGCGCCGTGAAGAATCCGGGGCCTGCACGGAGCTTCGGCAGGATCGCGCGCGGCACTCTCCAGTCGATCTCCGCTTCCTCTTGCCCGTAGAGGAGACCGTAGAAATCAGTCAGGTTCGTGTCCCCGCGGGTCGGTGTGAGATAGCGCTTGCGATCCCGGAAGAGCGCCTTCTTCACGTAGAGATCCACGAATGGCTCCACATCGCGGGCGAGACGCAGGTCATTGTGAGCGCAGGGGTCCAGGAGGATGACGCGGGCATCCGGGCTGACTTCGCGGATCTGTGCAAGCACCCGGCTGAGGGCGGCGCGGTTCACTGTGAACCAGGGTTGGATAAGGAAGACATCCGCCGCGACGGGCGGTGCACCCGACAGGAGCGCTTCGATGTCAGTGCAGCGGACCTCGGCCGCCAAGGAATGCCTTAGCTCAGGCGCGTATCTCAGGAACGGATAGATCTGAGAGAAACTGATCCGGTTGCGGGTGGCATAGATCTGCACCCGAAGCTCGGCGCGTCGGCTAAAGGGGCGCGAGAGGTAGCGCTCTGCAAGCGGAGCCAGAGCACGGCCCATCCGGACATCAGTGGCAACACGGCCAAGCCAGGCGGTAGCAGGAACCGGCATGGAAAGCTCTCGGAAGAGTGGAACGGAACTCGACGAGATACGGGCACGCGAAAACTGTGCCCGATAAGGAACCGTTCACCTTAATGCTGGGTAAACGCCGGATGGATTTGGCCCTTCAGGCGCAGGTGCATCAACAGCGGCAAGCCGCTGAAGGATGCACCCTACGCGGTGCTCTCAGTCAGGCGCCGTGTAGGGTGCATCCGGCTCCCGCCTTGGCGGGAGGCAGATGCACCGGGTCCCGCAGGGACAATCTCATGCATCCCAGTCAAACATCCAGTCGATGATCTTCTGTGCTGCCTGCGCGGGTGTCATCTCCGTGGTGTTCACTCGGATTTCAGGGTTACGCGGCGGCTCGTAAGGGCTGTCGATTCCGGTAAAGTTCTTCAACTGCCCGGCTCGCGCCTTTTTGTAGAGCCCCTTCACATCGCGCGCCTCTGCCACCTCAAGCGGTGTGTCCACGAATACCTCGACGAACTCGCCCTCAGGAAGCATCTCGCGCACCATGCGCCGCTCGGCCCGGAAGGGTGAGATGAAAGCGGTCAGCACGATAAGCCCCGCATCCACCATCAGCTTCGACACCTCGCCCACCCGGCGGATGTTCTCCACGCGAGCGGCATCGGTGAAGCCCAGATCCTTGTTCAACCCATGCCGTACGTTGTCCCCGTCCAAGAGGAACGTGTGCCGGTTCATCATATGCAGACGCTTCTCAACCTCGTTCGCGATGGTCGATTTGCCCGAGCCCGAGAGCCCCGTGAACCACAGCACCACGGGCTTCTGGTTCTTCAGGCTGGCATGGGCATTGCGATCAATCGTCGTCGCTTGCCAATGGACGTTCTGAGCCCGACGCAGCGAGAAGTTCAGCATCCCCGCCGCAACAGTCGCATTCGTCATGCGGTCGATCAGAATGAAGCCGCCGAGGTCGCGATTGTCGCCATAGGCTTCGAACACCACGGGCTTGTCGGTGGAAAGCTCCAGCACCCCGATGGCGTTCAGGTCCAGCGTCTTGGCCGCCATCTGCTCCATGGTGTTGATGTTCACCTGGTGCTTCAGCGTGCCGATGGTGGCGGTGACGTTCTGCGCGCCAAGCTTCATGATGTAGGAGCGGCCCGGCAGCAGTTCCGACTGATCCATCCAGACCAGTGTCGCCTCGAACTGATCCGAGACCTCGGGCGGGTCGTCCGACACCGTGATGACGTCACCACGCGAACAGTCGATCTCGTCCGCCAGGGTCAAGGTCACTGACTGGCCCGCGACGGCTTGATCCAGATCGCCATCCATGGTCACGACACGCGACACGGTCGAGGTCCGGCCCGAGGGCACGACCCGTACCGCATCGCCCGGTTTGACGGACCCAGACGCGATCTGGCCCGAATAGCCGCGGAAATCGAGGTTAGGCCGGTTCACCCATTGGACCGGCATCCGGAAGGGTTTCGCCTCGTCGGCCTCGACATTGACCTCTACGGTTTCCAGATGGTGGATGAGCGCCGGGCCATCATACCAGGGCGTGTTCGCGGACTTGGTCGCGATGTTGTCGCCCGCCAGTCCGGATAGGGGGATCGCCAGGAAATTCTCGATCCCGATAGAGTTGTGTATCAGGAAGCAGACGGCGATAGAGAAGTTTGGGAAAGATGTTATTCCGAA
>JBCDID010000229.1:0-6078 GCA_038749355.1 Pseudomonadota bacterium
CAAGGACAATAGCGCAAACAGCGCCCGTCCATATGACGGACAACCCAAATGGCGCGGGGTGGAGCAGCCCGGTAGCTCGTCAGGCTCATAACCTGAAGGTCGCAGGTTCAAATCCTGCCCCCGCAACCAGCGTTAGCGAACAACCCTCCGACGCCGCAAACCCAAGCAGCGTCGCGAGGTCGCCCCGAAGCCGAACCTCCGTGGCCTTGCCCTCCTCCGCAGGGCTGAGCACAATTCCATCGATCAAACCGCGTAGTATGGCGACAGCTTCGGCCTTGCTCTCCGGCGCGTTCAGACTCTCCGCCAACCGGCCCACCTTGTCGGCATAGACATCCGCCAGGCCAGGGTGCATGCGGACGGGGGCGACGGTCGCAGTCTCGGCCTCGACATCCTGTTCCAGCCTCTCTTTCTCAACTTCAAGCCTCTGCAGTTCCTCTGTCAAGGACGGCGTGAAGGCGCCTGCCTTGATGGCGGCGATGATCCCGGCGATCTCCTTCTCGACGCGGGCAAGGTCCTTGCGGGCGCGATCGGAATGGTTCTCCTTCTCCGCGCAGAGCCGGTTCGTGGCGCGGACATATTCCCGGCAGAACTCTTCGGTCAGCTCCGGTGTGAGTAGGCGCTCCTTCAGGCCAACAAGGACGACTTCTTCCAGCCGATGTCGACGGACCAGCTTGCGATGATCGCAGGTGCCCTTGTTCCGATGGTTGGCACAGCCAAGATAGTCCTTGCCGACCTGGATGACGCCGCCACCACAGACGCCGCATGTCATCAGGCCCGACAGCAGATGCCTGGGCCGCTTTGCCGTCCAGAAACCTGTGCCGCCGTGATCGGGGCGGGTTGGCCGCTTGGCTTCGTCCTGCCTCGCTTTTACCCGATCCCAAAGATCCTGGTCGATGATGCGCAGTTCCGGCACATCGTGGATGACCCAATCGCTTTCCGGGTTCGCGCGTGACACCCGCTTCCCGGTCTCGGGATCCTTAACATAGCGCAGGCGGTTCCACACCAGCCGCCCGACATAGAGCTCATTGTTGAGGATGCCCGTGCCGCGCTTGGGGTTGCCGTGAACCGTCGAGGCGCCCCAGCCCTTGCCAGACGGTCCCGGCAAACCCTCGGCATTCAGAGCCTTCGCTATCGCCCGCGGCGACAGTCCGTTCGCGTAGTCCTCGAAGACCCGGCGGACCACCGTGGCCTCCGTGGGATTGATGGCACGCTCGCCTGCATCCGCTTCACCGTTCGCACCGATCTTGCGCACGACGTCATATCCAAAACTGTTCCCGCCGCCCGAGCGGCCTGCCTCGATGCGGCCCCGCAGCCCACGCCGCGTCTTGTCAGCCAGGTCCGAGAGGTACTTCGCGTTCATCATGCCCATGACGCCGATGTGCAATTGCCCGATCTCGCCCTCGGTCAGCGTCACGATACGGACCCCGGCGAAGGACAACCGCTTGTAGATCGCGGCGATATCCTCCTGATCGCGGCTGAGACGATCCAGCGCCTCAGCATAGACAACGTCGAAGCGCCCAGCCGCGCCCTCCTGCATCAGTGCCTGCAGTCCCGGCCGCATCATCGAAGCCCCAGAGAGCGCGTGATCAGAATAGACTTGGCCAACGGTGCCACCTTCGGCAGCGATCCGCTCCCGGCAGACGCGTACCTGATCCTCGATCGACGCATCCGACTGCAGATCCGTCGAATACCGTGCGTAGATCACTGCCCGCATCACCGCCTCCCGCCTCTCGTGCGCTTCTTGTCGAGCAGCGTCGCATAGGCGCGGCCCGCGTCAAGCTGTGTGGCCATGTTGTAGTGCCGTTCACTGATCTCAGGGGTGCGATGATCGAGAAAGGCCTGACCATGACGGGTGTCGAAGCCCTCGGCGTTCGCCATCGTTGTCAGGGCTGCATGGCGAAAGCCATGGGTTGTGGTGCGTCGACCCGTTCGCACCTCGGTGATCGCCGCGACGGCGCCCTTGATCCCCTGAGGTCCGAGCGCGCGGCCGGTGAACGCCAGCCATAACGGGCCCCGCTCCGGATCCTCGCCGTTTGGGAACAAAGGTCTGGCGCGAGAGAGATAGCCATCGATCGCCTCTTTCAGCAGTGACGAGACCCGGAACAGGCAAGGCCGGCCGGCCTTCATGTCTTCGGCAGACGCCCAGATGGCGTATCCGAGATCGTCGCGCCTGAAGTTCCCGCCGAGCGTAAGCGCGGTGATCGTGCGCCGCCGCGGCGCATGACAAGCGAGGATAGAAACAAGAAGCCCGTCGCGCCAGAGCCGCGCGTGGAGGGGCATGAAGGGCTCCTGCCGACACGCCTCGCCGATTAGAGTCGTGCCTGCCTCCAGTAGAGTGTCACTCGGTGGCACCTGTTCCTGTGTCCGCACCGGACCTGCGGCATTCGCACGTCGATGCAGCGCATTCTTGGCATTGCTCAGCTGGCGCCAATCACCTCCGGGATAGGCGCTCGACAAGACCCGGTGAAGGCGGTTGAAACGGAGCGCCTGTGTTCTTGGTGCGAGATGTGCGACCGCCTGGGCATAGCGCCGAAGACGAGGCACGGTCGCCCGGGCGTCCGGAGGATCGATAGAGAGATCATGGCCCTCGTCCATCAGATGCTTCAGCCACTGTGCGTAGGCTAGGCGGTATCCGTCTCTGCTGGACTCGCGAAGACGGGCAAAGGCACCAACACTGTCGAAGTCGTCGCCCGCTTCAGTCAGCCCTGCCCACATGGCCCGATCCTGCTCTGGCCATTGCTCATAGGGCAGGCCCCGCCCCCAGGACGCCCTATCCATTCTTCTTGTTCCGATAGATCTTCAGGAGACCAGTGAACGCCCTGTGCGCGGCATCTGTCTGCAGTCCGACGTAGAAGTCCATCGCGGTAGAAGCCGCCTTGTGGCCCAGCAGTCGGCGCACGACCTCAAACCCGATTGGGTTCTCCAGAAGCCAGATCAGGCCGGCGAGATGCCGGAAATTATGGCTGGAGAACTCAACGCCCAGTTCGCTGCGCAACATGTTCTTGATCCGGAGCGCGAGCGAATTGTAGTCGATTGGCGCATCGGCCGTGCGACGAGGGAATAAGAACCGTGATCCCCGTGGTGCCAGCAACGGCCGATGATCCGCGATGAAGCGATCCAGCAGGTCGATGACGACCTGTGGCAGTTCGAACTTGATGGCGACACTGTTCTTCACCTGGCCTTCCGGGATTACGAGGTAGACGGTCTGCTCGCGCCCATGGCGCGCGCGGATCAGATGACGGTCCATCTCGATCGTACACAGATTGCCGATCCGGATCGGGCACCAACTTAGCATCGCGACTGCCAAAGCGGTCTCGGCCCTTACCGCGGCCCTCTTGGCATTGGGCTGCTTAGACAACTCACCGAACATCTTCTCGGGCAGATCGAGATACTTCCGAATAAGGTTCGGGTCCTTGAAGGGTTCCATGCGCATCCGGTTCTTGAGCGTCATGCCCCGCTCATTGGGTGCGCAGCGCTTGGCGATCTTGTTCAGCCTTGCCTGGTGCGACGGGTCAACCCGGACATGCCGGCGCCCCGCGTTGGCGAGTGCTATCGTGATGTTGTGAAGCCCGCCCGTCAGCTTTCCGCCAAAACGTTCGTCCCGCAGCCAGCGCAATCCTCGCTTCACGTTCTCCATGTCGACCAGAGCCGCGATCGAAGTCAGTTCTGCCGCGTCTACCCCGGCATGGGCCAACGCCGAGGCGAACCGCTGGAGCTCGTAGCGCCGCTTTTCGCGGGTGATGGGCTTGCGCCGGGCCCCTGGGTTCCAGTCCTCGAAGATGTCTTCATCGGCAGCCTGCGCAAGCCAAACCTCGATGTCCACTGCCAACGAGCCCGGAAACGCCGACCACGGCAGACAGTAGATATTCCGGCGATCGACCCAACCGAACTTGTTTGCGGGCCAGCCTGCAACCCGGCCGGAGGCTCTGTCCCACATGTGCGCGGCATAGTAGGCCGCCTTGGATGGATTCTTGTGGAGTCTGGCTCTGAGTTCATCCTCATAGGCGAGGATTGTCGCTAGATTCACGTCAGATGGGTTGCGACCGGTCAGGTAGCCATATCGCAGGAACTTACCCAACCAGCAGATGATGCTCTTGTTCCCATGCGCCACCATCCGCTGGCGAAGCTCTTCCCAGGCGCCGTCCATCTGAACGGGTGCAATCCGCTTGCCGACCCCGATCAGCTTCATCGCAGACCTGAGGTTGGACCGCGTGTTCTGCCAGGTCTTATGCTCGATCCCGAGTGCAGCCGGCATGACCCGGTCCAGCTGCGCCCAGAGCCATTCAGGATCCAGGTGGATCTGGTCAATCGGACGATCAAGTGCACGGGCGATGCATTTGATGGCGCTCCGCAGATCTCGTTCCCTGTTCTTCGAGAGGCCGAAGCTTGGGATAAGATCGTTGAGTTGGCCCAGGCTCATGGCCTTGGGGTTGACGAACACCTCGCCCGGTTTGGGTTGCCAGTTCTTCATCGGGAAGCTCCTTTCGTGGTCAGTTCTGGACACGGGAGGCCTCGGGTGGCCGTGAGTGCCGCTTCGGGAAGCCATACACGAAGAATCGATCTCCAATTCTACGTGCATGTCTTCCCGACGGCCGCTCAAAGCATTGGATTCAATGGACATTGTGAGACGACAGAGGTCACGTGTTCCGGGCGGCCAGGTGGACCGCGAGCCCTTTCTCGGACACCCGGATCAATCGCTCGGCCGGGCCAACCCGGACGCTCTCCAGGGCGCCCGATGCGATCTCCCGGCGCACCGTCTTTGGCGAGATCCCCAGGCGCTCCGCCACCTCAGCCACGGTCAGCAATCGGTCAGTCTTCTGGTTCATCGGCATGGTTCGCATCCTCCTCAAGCTCAGTCCGCTGAAACGCCTCCCACGCCGCCTGACGCGCCAATGCGCGCACCAGATCGCGTAGCGCTTGACCGGTGCTGCGGCCTGATTGGTCCTCAGTGGGACGGGACGGGTAGCGGGTCGACATAGGGGCAGATGACCCAACCCGGCGGTGGCCCGCAAAATAGTATCGGGAGAGAACTTCGTGGCGCGCCGATATTACTGTTGCAAGGATGTCACATTTGTCGCCGATTGGACTCGCGTTGTACCTTCGAGATATAGGTGCCGAGCGAGTTGTCGGACGGCTCTTCGACCGGGCAAAGCCGCCCGAAGATCAGTCGGAAGAACCTAATTGCCGGACCAGAGGCAACGTGTTGTTCCGTCGGTTCTCCGTTGTCGTCAAGGACTGGCTTCATGGACCTCCGTAGTTTCCGGTCGAACAAAGCCTCATAGATCGGTGCCAGGCGCCTCACGAGTTGTTCGTTTGCTGAAGGGGCGCCTGTACTGGCAGTTTTTTCCTCGCTTTGGTGGCGCTGAAGTGATGCGGCTTCATCCTTTGCCGCGCCAGCAAGTGCCCTGAGCAGCGGCACGATCTCAAGCAAGGCTTCATTGCCCAACTGGATTGCGCGGGGCTCTGGCGGAACACCAAAGTAGTGAGCGCTGAACGCGTTCCTTAGCCGTTCCAGATGCCATGGCAGGCTGCCGTCAGCCTCGGCCGTGGGATCGTCTGGCAGGTGCTCGAGTCCACCACCACGTGCCTGCATCTTCAGCACATGGTCTTCATCATGCGGAAGCAGGGACGGAAGATGCTGGCCCGGCTCCGAGACTGCTGCAAAATCATCGACCGTCTCAATGTCCTGCAGCAAGTCTGCCAGATTGGCCGCCTTCCGCGCGAGTTTTCCGTACCAGTCAGATTGCTGGTTGAGCGTTGGCTCAACCTCAAGCCTCCTCTGTAACGACCAAGCCCGGCAGGCTGCGTTCATCTCTTCGATCAGTGCGGCGAACCGTACCTCGTCAACCACGACAGGCGTGACCACGTCTGCGAGACGAGCCCTGTCGTTAACGCCGAACGGGGCGGCCCCCACCCCAAGTACCGGACCCTCGTAGCCGTCGACAGTGTCCTTCTTCCTCGACACGGCAAACTCCGCCATTTCCGATCAATGGACCAACTCTCGCCCTTTGAAATGCCGCATGCAGTTCACAATGTAGAACGACTGGTTCGTTTCGACCAACGTTGCCGCGACTTCAC
>JBCDID010000230.1:0-6073 GCA_038749355.1 Pseudomonadota bacterium
AACTTGACACGTGGCATCGGGTACTGCCCCGAGGGCGCCGGATCAGTGGCACTGCGACGGGTCGAAACGGTAGAGACCGCCTTCGTATTCATCGAAATAGTCGCCGATATTCGGGTGCTCGACCGGCACGCCGGATTCGTCATGCAGAAGGTTCTGCTCCGAGACATAAGCCACGTAGTAGCTGGTCTCGTTCTCGGCGAAGAGGTGGTAGAAGGGCTGGTCCTTACGCGGGCGCATCTCCTCGGGGATCGCGAGCCACCACTCCTCGGTGTTCGCAAACTCCGGATCAACGTCGAAAATGACGCCGCGGAACGGGTGAACTCGATGTTTCACCACCTCGCCGATCCTGAATTTCGCCTTGCCGTTCACTACTGCATACTCCCGCCCAGGGCGCCGCCACCCCGAATCTCCATCCGCACCATATAGCGGCTTTCCGTGCTGGGTCCAACGCAACCCTGGCCGAAGGCCGGCGCAGGAGTTTTTGCGTGCGCGCGTTGCAGGTGGTAGAGTGGCCCAAACAACGAGGAGGCAGAGCAGTGCCCCGCCCAAGACACTTGAACCGCGCCCTCGTGGCGTGCGTGATGCTGTTGCTGACAGCCTGCGGAGGAGGCCGGTCCGAAGGGCCGCCATCCAACCAGAATGACATCTGTTCGATCTTCGCCCAGCGCCCGGACTGGAAGGACGCAATGCGCGCTTCCGCCTCCCGCTGGGGCGCGCCCATCCCGGTGCAGATGGCCATCATCTGGCGCGAGTCGAGCTTCCGATCAGCCGTGCGGCCGCCCAAGAAGTACATCGCGGGTTTCATTCCCAACGGGCATGTGTCCTCCGCCTACGGGTTCGCGCAGGCCATCGACGGGACATGGGACTGGTACCGCGAGGACAGCGGCAACTCGCGTGCTGACCGGACCGATTTCGACGATGCCGCCGATTTTGTCGGCTGGTACATGTCCAAGAGCAGGCGCGCCAACGGGATCGCCATGCACGATGCCTACAACCAGTACCTTGCCTATCACGAGGGGCATGCGGGCCACCGGCGCGGGAGCTATCGCAAGAAGAAGTGGCTGCGGCCGGTTGCCGATCGGGTCGCCGATCAGGCCGCGCGCTATGCCCGTCAGTTGCCGGGGTGCCGCTAGGCGAGGCTCGCCTGCAGCAGGCCCACTCCGAACACGAGCACGATACCGCCGGCGATCATCTGTAGCGCCGGTGCGACATAGGCCAGTCGGCCGTCAGCGCCGGACAGGACCGAGAAGCTCGCCTCCCGCGCCGACACCGATGCCAAAGCGACCATGGCCGTAAAGGCACCGGTCCCCAGCGCCATGGCAGTGACGGCCGCCAGACCCAGCATGTAGAGGCCCGTCTGCCAGGCGATCACCAGCACGATCACGGCACCCGTACACGGACGGATCGCAATCGCTCCGATCAGCGCCAGCCCGTCGCGCCAACTCTTGAGTTTCTGCACTTCCTCCACGGTCGGACCATGCCGATGCCCACAGCCGCAATTCTCACCGTGCACGTGGTCATGGTGATCGCTGCTCTCGCTGGATGTCTGGCTGGCGCTTTGCACGGCGCGAACCCCGCGCCACAGCAGCACGGCGCCGATCATCACGATCAAAGCATAGCTGGCCGGCACCAGAATGTCGTTCGTGATGGCCTCAGCCTGCCGGGCACCGAAAGCGAGCAACCCGAGCCCGCCATAGACCAGCAGCACTGCCGTCATGCCCTGTGCGAGCGCAGAGATCATCGCGAGCCCCGCCATGGACCGCGCCTCCGCCCGGCTGCCGAGCCCCGCCGAGCCGATGAGGAACTTGCCGTGCCCCGGTCCCAATGCATGTACGAAGCCATAGAGGCCCGATGCCAGTATGACGGTCCACATGACCCCGGGCTCGCCCCGGCGCGCGGCCATAACGCCTGCCGCCAGCTCGTTCTGGAAAATGCGCTGCTGCGCGATCGCCCATTGCATGACTTCGGCATAGGCTCCGGAGAACCATGCCCAGAAGGCGAGCGCAATGAGCGCCGCGAGACCTGCGCCCAGCGCTACCCGCATGCCAGCAGCAACTCATCTGCGAACAGCGCACCCACATCCGGCTGCTCCGGGTTCTCGTCCCTGGGGATCAGCGCCAACTGGGTCCGGAGTGCGGCCAGCCCCGGCGCATTCGGATCATAGGGTTTGTGCTCCGCCACGCAGCCCTTCGGATCCGCACCCACGATCTTCGGCGCGTCGGTCTCGTAGGCATAATAGAAGGTCGGGTCGTAGACCTTGACCACCGCCGCGGGATCACCGCCCGCCCCGGGCCGGAACGGCTTCTCAAGAATACGCTCGAAGGTGACCTCGACCCGGCCATCCTTGAGAATGCGCGTGTCGGCGTTCACCGGTTTGCCCAGCTTGCGCTTTTCACCGGACACGAAGAGGTAGCTGTCGCCTGCGAACTCGTCCGGCCAGTTTGTCTGGTCGGAAAGGATGCGTTCCTTTTCTTCCTCGGTCAGCTTCTGGTCACCGTCCAGATCCGCACTGACATAGGACAATAGGTACAGAGAGGCGTACTCGTCATAGATCCAGGAGATGTGCAGGCGTTCCAGCCGCCCCTGCTCGTCAATCCCGAAATCTGCGCCGCCGCTGACGAACACATGCGGATGAGCGAAAGCCGCCCCAGCAGCCGCCATTCCCGAGACAAAACCCAGGACCGCAAGAAGGCGTTGCATCAATGCGCGCTCCGTCACCTGCCGCCGGTCAGGCTGCGCCATTTGCGACGCCACCAACCGACAGTCTCGTCAAATTCCTCGTCGATGGCCTCGACGACCGGGTTCACATGTCTTTCACGCAAGATGATCAGAATCCGGCGGACCACCAGCAAGGTGATGACGAGAGAGATCAGGAAAATGATGTTGAACCACGGGATCAGGCTTTCGTCCGGTCCTTCCGCCGGTCGCATGGAGAGCGCATTGGGGAAGACCCCCTCGCCCCACCAGGGAATGCGCCAGCCATAATGGCGGATCACGAACCAGCGGGCGTCGCCCTCGGTGGATCTGCCGTCCTCGGCCTTGTTCGCGAGATTGGCCGTGTCGAACTTGAAGTACCAGGGGAAGCCCCAGCCGGTGTCCTCGTTGCGGTATTCCATCTCGCCGCCATTGGCGAGCTTGGCATAGATGAACCGGACGTCCCGGGTCTGCACGACGCCGTTCGCATCAACACCATCATTCATGCGCACTACATCGGTGCCCACGATGCGCACGATATCCCGCTGCGGGAGCGAATAATGGAAGAACGCGGCGATCACCGCGATCACCAGCACGATCAGGATCCATTTCACGTAATTCATGCGAACCTCCGCCTGCCCCCGATATAAGGGAGGCGGGCGGCGAAATCCATGAAGGTTTCGTTAGTGCGCCTGGTTAGCTCGGGCTCATTCCGCGCAGCCGTTCCGAGCGCCGGCGCAGCATCTCGACGGTCGCCAGCAAGCAGACAGACAGGATCACGAGGATCGTGGCCACCGCGAGGATGGTCGGCGAGATCTGCTCGCGGATGCCTGAGAACATTTGCCGCGGGATCGTCCGCTGCTCGACGCCCGCCACCTGCAGCACCACGACGACCTCGTCAAAGGATGTGATGAAGGCGAAGAGCGCGCCCGATATCACGCCCGGCAGGATCAGCGGCATCTGCACCTTGAAGAAGGTCGTCACGGGGTCCGCGCCCATGGAAGCCGACGCCCGCACCAGCGACTTGTCGAAGCCGACCAGCGTCGCTGTCACGGTGATGATGACAAAGGGCGTGCCCAAAACAGCGTGCGCGAGGATGAGCCCCACATAGCTGCGATCCAGCCCAACTTGGCTGAAGGAATAGAAGAGCCCCGACGCCGTGATCACCAGCGGCACGATCATCGGCGAGATCAGCATCGCCATGATCGGCCCTTTGAACGGCATCTCGGCCCGGCTTAGCCCGACGGCGGCAAGGGTGCCGAGGGCCGTTGCAACCATTGTTGCAGGGATTCCGACAATAAAGCTGTTCTTGATCGCACGGACCCATTGCGAATTCGACCACATGTCGGCCCACCATCCTGCGATGGCATCGGGGGCGGCCATGCCGTTGCGCAGAATATCGCCGTACCAACGGGACGAGAACGCGTCCTTTTCAAACGCCAGCATCCCTTCCGTGAAGCTGAAATAGGGCTCCACATTGAAGCTGAGCGGGATGATGATCAGGATCGGCGAGATCAGGAACAGGAAGATCAGCCCGCAGATCACGCGGAAGGAGTAGTACCAGATCCGCTCGCCAGTGGAGGCATATGGAGGAAGCGCCATGAGTCAGCCCAGCTTCATGTTGTCGATGCCGACGATACGGTCATACAGCCAGTAGCAGAACAGCACGAAGACCAGCAGGACGAGCCCGAGGGCTGCGGCCAGAGAATAGTTCAGCGACGACCGCATATGCCCGTCAATGATGTTCGAGATCATCACGCCCTCGGACCCGCCGAGGAGCGCCGGGGTGATGTAATAGCCGATGGCGAGGATGAAGACCAAGATCGCACCCGCTCCGATACCTGGCACCGTTTGCGGGAAGTAGACCCGCCAGAACGCCGTCCAGTTAGTGGCCCCCAGCGATTTTGCCGCGCGCACATAGGATGGTGGAATGGCCTTCATCACCGAGTAGAGCGGCAGGATCATGAACGGCAGCAGGATATGCGTCATCGCAATCAGCGTGCCAAGCTTGTTGTAGATCATCGAGAACCGCTGCTCGTCCGTCGTGATGCCGATCCAAACGAAAATGTCGTTGATCACCCCCTGGCCCTGCAGCAGCGCGATCCAGGACGTTGTGCGCACCAGGATCGAGGTCCAGAACGGCAGCAGCACAAGGATAAGCAGCAGGTTCGACGTTCGCACCGGTAGATGTGCCAGCAGGTAGGCGACCGGATAGCCCAGTACCAGAGTGCCCAGGGTCACGATCAGCGAAATCTCCAGCGTTCGCAGGAACAGCTTGAGGTGGATCTGGATTTTCTCAGGCTGCCACTCGATCCCGCCTTCGGCGCCGAATTTCAGATCCAGCGCCTTGAGGATGAACGAGGCGGTGTAGGCCTGGGATGCGCTCTTGGCAGCCTTCCAGAACTCCGGATCGCCCCAGTCCTTGTCGGCTTTGATGACCATGGGCTCGAAGGGCGCGTGCAGGCGGACCGCTTCCTCGGCGAGCTCGGCCCCGATGGCGGCGCGCTCGGCCTCGGAGAAGATCGGCTCCCGGTTCTCATCCTCCTTGTGGACGGCACTCAGGATGCGGGAGAACCGCTGCTGCTTGCCGTCATAGGTCAGCTCGAGCTTGCGGACCTGGCGCAGCAGCTTCTTGGTCTTGGAAAGCGCGCCGGATTTCTCGCGGTTCAGGCGGGTCGCAGCCACGGTGGGCGCGGCGCGGTCGATGGCGGAGGCCTGGATCAGGTCCGCGACGACGGCGGTATAAAACGTCTCGTCAGGCTGGGACTTCCCGTCCCACACCTTTAGGTTCTCGGTCGTGCGCGGCATGACCGAGGAGTAGTCGCTGTTGTAGACACTCTGATAGAGCAGGAAGACGATCGGCAGGAAGAAGAAGGCCACGATGAACGCGAGCAGGGGCGCGACCAGCCCGAATGCGCGCATACGGCTGACCCGCATGGCCCTAGCAAGACGCGCCTTGAGGGGCGTGCCATCGGCGGCCATCAGAGGTCCCGTGGGTGTCGTGTCCGTCATATCGCGCTGCCTTGGGAAGTGGGGTGTAGGGTGGGCCGGAGCCCACCCGACGGGTCAGATTACTGGGCGAGCCAAGCGTTGAAACGCTCGTTCAGCTCGTCCTGATTGTCGGCCCAAAACTCGAAGTCGTTCTGGAGCGCGTTCTTGAAGTTGTCCGGTGCCGTCGGCATCTGCGGGGCCATCTTCAGGTCCGGCTTGTTGTGGAACGAACCCACCAGAGCCGAGGAGGACGCACGGGTCGGGCCGTAGGAGATCCACGACGCCTGACCGGCGAGACGCTCGGTGTCGGTCGAGAACGCCAGGAAGTCGAGAGCGGCACCCTTGTTCGGAGCACCCTTAGGGATGATCCAGAGATCGAGGTCCCAAA
>JBCDID010000231.1:0-6069 GCA_038749355.1 Pseudomonadota bacterium
CCGGCGCGTTCATCTTCTTTGCCGCCACTGCGTGCAGGAGCGAGGGGTCGCTCTTCAGCACCAGCCCGCCGCCGCCCAGGACGAACAGGCCCGCCAGCATGGCAGCTCCGGCGAGGTTCCCAAGCCAGCTTAGACCCCAGCAGCGGACCAGATCGCCGAGCCCAGTGCGTCGGGTCAGCCACCCGATGGTCATGTACATGGTATGGCCGGTATAGAGTTCCGAGCCCGCGAAGACGACCAGGGTCAGCGCGATGCCGAAGCTCGTCCCCATGATGATCGGTCGGATCGAGGGGTCCGCGCCCTGGCCCACGCTGAAGATCAGCAGGATCCCGAGCCCCACGAACGCGCCCGCCTTCATCGCGAGGATCCAGAAGGCTAGCGGGTCGCTGCGCACCAGTGCGGCCTTGGTGGCAGCCGTGTCGGAGAAGTTCAGCACGGAGTCCCGATAGGTCATACCAGCCTCACCGATTTCTTTTGGCTGATCGATATGACGGGCAGGCTCAGCGGGCGTCCGGTCAGCACGGGCAGGGTCCACAGCACGACGAGTGCTGCGCAGAGATAAAGGAAGCCGAGGCCCAGCCGCTCCTGATCGCTGACGAGGTAGGAATTGCAGATGCGCACGGGTGCGTGGGTGTAGAGGAAGCCGAGTACGCCCAGCATGGACAGGCTCTGAGCCTTGACGAAGCCGCGCAGGATCGGGTGGAGCTGGCCCCATGCGGCAGCGAGCGATGCCCCGATCAGTGCCGGGATCGAGATGAATTTTGCAAGATCGACCCAGGGGGTTTCCAAGGCCGCGTCAATGCTCCGCGGTAGCATCCAGAACGCTGTCGCCGAGATGGCAACGATCAGCGCGGTTAACGGGGCAGGGGTCTTCAGCTCAAGGGCTCTCGCGCCCCACCAACCCGCGACCGCCAGCAGGGGCAGTTGCACGAGCACATGCACCACCGGGTCAGAAGCCGCCGCACCGCGCAGGAGCACGGCGAACGCCAGCAGGGAGAGAGGCGGGGCGAGGCGGTTCATGATCGCTCGGCCACAGCTTCTGCCGCCTCTCCGATCGCGTCCGTGTCGAAGACCGCCGAGAAATGGCCCGTTGGGTCGATCAGATGAATCGCGGCATTGTGCTCGAACCCCTCCCATTCGTCCGGAATCACCGTGACTCCGAACGTGTCCAGCAAGGCGGGCAAATCGGCGGGCGCGGGGCGGGCCACGGTCCAGACCTTGCCGTCGGCACCATGGCCCTCGCCATAGGCCAGCATGGCTTCCGGATCGTCGCGCTCCGGGTCGAAGCTGACCGAAATCATGCGGACTTGAGCGCCTTCCGCGACCAGCCGGTCTCTCAGCGCGGCGAAGTCGATGGCTGCCACCTGACAGATGACGGGGCAAGTTGTGAAGATGAACTCCACCAGCACGACCTCGCCATCCTGCGGGGTCAGGGGGACCTGCTTTGTGTCCATGGTCTCGAGCATCACCACGGGCACCGGCAGCGGTGCCTCGGCGACGGCCAGCCTGCGCGCGCCCTCGGTAGTGATCGCGCGCAAGCCGTCCGTGACCTGCCAGAACACGGCGGCCCCGAGAGCCGCCGCGACGAGGGGAGGGCTCCAGCGCATGGTCAGGCGTCCTCGGCGGCGCGCAACAGCCCGGTCACGTAGCGGATGACAAAGAGCAGCGTCCCTAGGATGACCAGTCCGCCGAACACGGTGCCGATGCGGTCCTGCAACCACCATTCCTCCAGGTGCACGGCCCAGCGGCGCGGAATCGAGGCGGCTCCCGAGATCAGGAAGACCAGCACGAAGCCCACGGCGCCTGCCACATAGGCCCAGAGTGCGGCGAGATCGAAGACGCCCATCTCTGTGGGCTCGCGCCCCCGCACCAGCCAGGCCATGAAGCCGAAGGCCATCGCGACCTCGCCCAGAAGCAGGTACATGTGGAAGTGGCCCGGCACCCACTGCGTATTGTGCATGACCTTGTTGACCATGATCATGCCGTCGATTGTGGCGGGGATGGACCCCAGCGACCACCCGAAGACCGACAACACCAGCAGGCTGGAGGCAAGATCCCACTTCATGCCCGATCCGCGGATGTAGATGCAGAGCGAGAAGGCGGTGACGGCCAGCAGCGGGATGCCGCTGAAGTACGACACCAGTTGCCCGACCACCAGCATCCACGGCGGCATCACCACGTCCTGCAACAGGTGGTGCCAATAAACCGCCATCACGAACAGCAGTACGGCGTTCCAGGCGATGGCGAAGACGCGGGTCGTCTTCCACTTGGTGCCGGTGTATTCGGGGATAATCTCGTAGACTGCGCAGACGGCCATGTAGATCGACGCGTTGATGAAGACGTGGCCGAAGAAGTAGATGAGGTTCTTGGCCAGCAGGGCGTCGACCTCGAATTCCGGCACGAAGAGGTTCACCAGACTGACGACCAGCACGGCCGCGCCCAGCACGATGCCGATGGAGTTGAAGATGGTCACGGCGGCGGCAGCGACCACGGTCGGTGGCGGTGCGCCGGTCACATCGCCGGTCATGATAATCCGCCAGCCGAGCGCGCGGGCGAGCCCGCCATAGGCAGCCGAGACCCGTCGTCCGACTTCCAGGTAATAGAGCAGGAAGCCGACCCCGATGGACACGTAACCGAGGATGAAGGCCGCCGCGGCGCCGACGTCCCAGGCACCGCCAGAGATGGCGGGCAGGGGGAACAGGAAGGTCCATGCCGCGCCATAGCCGCCCAGGAAGATCGCGCCCAGGATCAGTACGACACCCAGCAGGAAGAGCCCGAGGAAGGCCCAGTAGATCCCCTGGCTGAGTGGCACGTGCCGGCCCAGAAAGTACCACATGATCGCGGCTCCCGACACGGCTGCGGTGCCGACCATCCCTGCCCCATGCGCGGTGAGAAGCTGGTAGAAGATTTCGGGTTCGATCTCGATCCACGCGCCCTGTGCGGCGCGCATGATCAGCCCGAACACCATCATCAACGCGAACACCACACCGCCCAGCAGCATGGTGAACTTCACGGCGCCCGATTGCGGGCCATGTGCCTCTTCAAGCGGCCGGATGACGTCGGAGGGCGATTGCGGTTCAGCTTGAATGCTCATGTGCTCACTCCGTTGCCGGGACTTGTTCGACGACTTCGAATTCCGAGATCATGTCGTGGTGCGCGACGCCGCAGAATTCCATGCACAGCACCTGGTAGTACCCGGGCTCTTCGAAGGTGTAGGAGACCTTGTTGACGTAGCCGGGCATGCTCTGGGTCTGGAACAGAAGCCGCATGTTCTCGTCATAGATGCCCATGCCGTGGTTCACGTCCTCGGAGCTGACGAGGAAGGTGACTGGCGTGCCGAGGGGGACTTGCTCGACGTCGATGTCCCAGTACCACTGCCCGCCCGAAACGTTGACGATGACGCCCTCGCCTTCCGAGGCGATGGCATGGGGCCACTCTCTGAGCGAGGCAACCGAGACTAGGACACCGACCAGGGTCATGGTCCAGATCAACTGCGTCCTGCGCCGGTTTGCGCCGTCTCCGGCAGGCGGGCCATCGACCGCGCGCACAGCCCGCCAGAACAGCACCGCCGCAGCGCCCATCAGGACAAGAGAGACCCCAAGCACGATCGGTTGCATCGCTTCCTCTTTAATACGAATTTGAGAATCGTATGAAATCAGGAAACCCGCACCTGTCAATTAAATATGCATTTGCAATTCTGATTTTAGACTGCCATATACCCCGCATGCAGATCACCAAGTTCTCTGATTACGGGTTGCGGATCCTCTTGCATCTGGCCGCGGCGGGAGATGAGCAGATCTCGGCCCGCGATATCGCTGAAGCGCAGAACATCTCGTTCAACCACCTGGCCAAGGTCGCGCAATGGCTGGCGTCCGAGGGGTATGTCCGCTCGACGCGCGGGCGTGGCGGTGGAATGCGGCTGAATATTGAGCCCGAGCGGATCAGTATCGGTCAGCTTCTGCGCAAGTCCGAGGCGGGCTCGCCCCTGGTCGAATGCATGCGCGCCGACGGAGGGGCCTGCTGTCTGAAGCCCTCCTGCGGGTTGATCCCAATCCTCGCCGAGGCGCAGGAGGCGTTCTTTGCCGTCTTGGACCAGCGCATGCTGGCCGATGTGCTGCAACGCCGCGATGGCATGCTCGATCTGATCAGGTCGCTGCACGTGCCTGCCGCCTGAACCTGTTGCCAGATTGCCTGGCAAAAACGTCTGAACGGAGACCGAGATGACCGTGACAGAGTCGACAACCCCGGAACCATGGACAGCCTGTGCAGACACGCGTGTCTTCGGGTGGCTCGGGGCCGGCTGGGCGGATTTCCGCGCCATGCCCGGACCCTCGCTGGCCTACGGGCTCGGTTTCGTGTTGCTGAGCTGGGCGGTTATCGGGTTCCTCTCGGCTACGGGGCTTGAGTGGATGCTCCTGCCAGCGGTGTCGGGGGCGCTGTTCGTGGGGCCGGTGATCGCGGTCGGGCTCTATCAGATGAGCGCAGCACGCGCCGAGGGCCTGCGCCCGGCGATCGCGGCGCCGGGCCAAATCGCGCTGGTGGGTGGTGTGCTGATGGTCCTGCTGATGACGTGGATCCGGGCGGCGACGATCCTCTGGGCGCTTTTCTATGGTCTGAAACCGTTCCCGGGGTTCTGGGAGACGTTGGGCACGCTCTTCCTCACCTTCGAGGGCGTTGCCATGCTGATCATCGGCAGCCTGATCGGCGGGCTCTTCGCGGCTCTGACCTTCGGCATCACGATCTTCGCGATCCCGATGTTGGTGGAGAAGGATATCGACGCGTTCACGGCGATGGGGCGGAGCTTCAGCGCCTCGACCCACAATATGGCGCTGACGCTGCGCTGGGGCGCGGCTGTGACCACGCTGGCGGTCATCGGGTTTGCGACCGGCATGGTCGGGATGGTCGTGATCTTTCCGCTGCTTGGGTTTGCGACCTGGCACGCCTATCGCGATGTGTTCGGCGCGGGAGCGGCCTGATCGCGAAAAGCAAACTTCGCCACCGATCCTCGCCCAATTTCTGGGGCGCCGAAACCCTGTGGCTTAGCGGTAGAACTCCACCACGAAGGTAACCGGACCGGTCAGGCGGATATGGTGAACCAGTTGCGGCTCGATCACCATCGCCTCTCCGGCCTTCACCGGCTCAATGCTCTCGCGCGACGGCACCACGTAGTCGATTGCGCCCGCATGCACCACCAGCAAGGCCCAGGTGCCGTCCTTCGTCTGGTGCTCGGACTGCAGGGCCTGGGGCGCGGTCGTCTCGTCGAACATGGGCGAGGCGGCGTATTTGGTCGCGCCCTCGGGCAGGCGCGCAACTCCGACAATGGTCAGGGCATCGGTCATGACTGGTATTCCTTTTCCAGCAACTCGCGGCGCAGCCGGGCCTCGTCGGGCGGCAACGGACCGTCGTTGTCGTCCTCGTCCAGCAGCCGGGCCCCGTCGCCGCGCAGGTCGTCATATTGTCCGGAGCGCACGGTCCAGACGAACACGGCCAGCGCACCGACGCCCAGCAGCAAGGCAATGGGGATGAGGTAGAGGATCGAGGTCATGGGCGGACCCTCAGGCGCAGCGCGTTCAACATGACGAGGATCGACGAGGACGACATCAGGATCGCGGCAATCAGGGGCGTAAGGCCGCCGGCCAGCGCCAGCGGGACCGTCACGATGTTGTAGAGGGCCGAGAACTGCAGGTTCTGGGCGATCAGCCTTTTGGCATCCTTTGCGATGTCCAGCACGGGCGCGAGGCTGTCCAACCGGTCGCCCACCAGCACCAGATCCGCGGCGTTGCGCGTAATATCCGCGGCACCGGAGGGCGAGGCGGACACGTGCGCTGCAGCCATCGCGGGCGCGTCGTTCAAACCGTCCCCGATCATGAGCGCACGTCCGCCGATGGACTGGACTGTAGCGACCTTGCCTTCGGGCGTGACTTCGGCTTGCCATGTCCGGATGCCCGCGCGCGCGGCCAGATCGGCAACGGCGTTGGCCCGGTCGCCGGACAGCAAGACCGGTTCGAGGCACGTGAGCTTGCCGATCAACTCCAAAGCGCCGGGGCGCAAACGGTCGTTTATCCTCAA
>JBCDID010000232.1:0-6032 GCA_038749355.1 Pseudomonadota bacterium
ACCCGTTCTATCCGGACCAGTACATCTGGCACCTCGGCGGCGCCTACTTCAACCTGAAGCGCTACGAGGACGCCATCAACACCATCAAGACCATGCAGAATCCCACCGAAGGGCGGCGCCTGCTGGCGGCGAGCTACGGTCTGCTGGGCAAGGAAGCCGAGGCCCGCGCCGAAGCCGACCGCGTGCTGGAGGCCCATCCGAATTTCAGCGTCGACCGCTGGGCCGAGGTTCAACCCGACAAGTTCGAAGAAGACGTGCAGCACTTTGTCGAGGGGTTGCGGCGCGCAGGTCTCTAGGACCGATCCCGACTATCTGCGAAACTCCTGTTCGAAGACCTTGTTGCCCCAGACCTCACCTTCTGCTTCGTGCACGAGTTTGAAGCCAAACGCCTCGTAGAGATGCCTTGCTGCATCCAGGCCCCGGAACGTGGTCAACCATGCTCGGCCGTCCCTAAGTGCGTCCGCGTGGGCCATGGCACGGGTCATCAACTCGCGCCCGAGCCCCGTCCCTCGGCAACGGTCACTCGTGATGAACCATCTGAGATGCGCGCCCCGAGAGCCTGACTCCGGATCATTCAGGTCGAGGACGAGAGAACCACAGACCCCTTCGGCATCTGTGGCGGTCAGTACCAGGTCGTCGGAACTGGCACGCATGGAAAAGGCCGCCAGTTCCGTGGCGACCTTTGCCTCGAAGAAGCTGCCGAAACCCCAGTGTTCGGCATAGTGGCGTGCGTGCAGCGTGACGATCGATCCGATTGCGCCGGGCGGGAAGTGCTCGACGATCCGGATGTCCGGCGGCACGCCGGTGGATCAGTCGTCGCTCACCCTTGCGCCTGAGACGCGCGCGCCCGAGACGCGGGCACCTGACACGCGGGCCCCGGAGACGCGAGCGCCGGACACACGCGCACCTGACACACGAGCGCCTGAGACGCGGGCACCGGAGACGCGCGCACCAGAGACGCCACCGCCGCCGTCGCCAACATCGGCCAGCAGAACCTCCTCGAACTTGCCGCTGTCCAGATCCAGCCGGTTCGTTTGCGTGTCCATGTCCACGGTCCAGGCCAACAGGTCCGTGTACAACGCTGCCTGTTTCGGATCTGGGCCGATCACCGGGACAGTGGTCGGATCGGCTCCGGGCCCTTCGACAACGAAGAGCACGGGCGAAACCATCTCGAAGTACATGTTCTCGAAGTTCCAGCCGTAGCAACGGATGAAGCGGCTGTTGCGGTCCACCACGTTGGTCTGAACAGAGGCCCCGCTCGAGTCTGTCGAGGTCACCGTCTCCGGCTGCCCCTGGCTGTTCATCTTCAATATTGCCATGTCTTCGACGACACGGCCGAACAATACGATCTTGCGTGAAGTGTTTAGAGTTTCGGCCATTCTGTTACCCCCCATGACTGCACTTTGGCAGCGTCAAAAATTCAATCCCATACGTATGTTACCGCGCTGACGCGCGTCAGTCCAATGGAACAAGCGTCCGCGCAGAATTTGAATGACTGTCTGGGCCGAGTGGTGCCAGCTGGGGCCCCACGGTCACGTGCCCGATGCCACGCATGTCGAAATTGCCCCGGATGAGCCTCTGGTAGCGACCGCCTGTGTGGGCTTGGTCGACCTGTTCGAATACTTCGCCGACACGGGCGAAGGTCAGCTCTTTGTTGGTCAGGATCTCAAACGTGTCCGCGAGATAGGTGCCCAGTATGTCCCGCGCGTCGATCAGCGCCAGTTTGAACTCTTCCGGGTGGTCCGCATAAGCCTCGTCAAACATCTCCTGCATCACAGGCGCATAGTCAGGCGTTGCCAGCAGCTTGTCTGACATCTCCTCCATCTCTTGTGAGATTGCACCGTAGTCCAGAAGCATCTCGTGGTAGAGGTCGACGAAGATGTCGAACAAGGCACCGGTGAGCGGTTGGGAGAGCTTGTGTTCCGACTTCCAGCCGTTTGCGAAACGCGCGAGTGGCACATCGTTGGCGGCAATCCGGATCTGCTCGTTGTCGCCAAGTTCCGCCATGCGGCTGGCCACGTTCATGGTGTAGAGGTTGCCGGAGGTGTTCTCCAGTAGCCGTTCCACAAGGGAATTGAAGTGGAGCGAGGAGACCAAAGCCACTAGGTCTGCGGCACTCTCATGGAAGCCGAAGTACTCGCCCGACGTCCCGGACGGATCAGGCACCCCCACCTCGGAATAAATGATCGAATGGCCAAGTTCGTGCGCGATGACATCGAAATTCAAAGCGAAGGATCGGGGCGTGCCCGTGGACTGGTCGGTCCCCATCTCGATGAAGCCATACCCGGAGTAGGCATTGTTGAGGCTGGGCAAGATGGTCAGTTCAAACCGGTCATAGTGTTTCGCACTGTGCCACGGGATTTCCCGGTCGAAATAGTCCTCCCAGATATCCATGACGAAGCGCACCGTGCCAAAGAGGTGTGCGGCCTCGAACTGAGGCGTGCCGACTTCCAGGTGGTCGAAATGCCCATCCGGGCCGGGTTCGGCGAGGGGGTGGACCTTGCCTTTCCACGGCGGTGCAGGCGCGTCGCCGCCCCCTTCCGCAGCGTAGCCGTAGGGGTCCGTCTTGCCGATCGGAAATATCGTATACATCCGGTGGTCCTGCGGGCCGGGGCCTAGCGACCCCGGCGGCGAAGACACCATGACCACCTCCGGCTCCGCGTATTCGTCCAGAAACCGCGGCTGCGGATAGAGTCGGAAACGCGTACCCTGCTCCATGGCTAGTCTTTCCCCCTGTTGCCTGCCTGCAAGGCTGGAAGTGTACCAGTTCTGTTGACTGACTGGGCACTCATCTCTTCATCTTGCTCGAAATACCTCGAGAGCGCGAGAGCAGAGCTCTCGCATTAGTCCCGAAGGGACAATCCTGTCATCCTCCGAGCAGCCGTTCTGGACCCGGCGCCTCATTTGGCGTCGGATTTCGTCCCCAGTCTTCGGTGGCTCGGACCCATAGGCTGGTGTTTTCGAACGGTTCTTCCACCGATGGGGCGGGCAGGTCCCTGCCTATAAGCTCCAACAGGGCCAACGCGTCCAGCCGCTTCTGATCCACTTCGTTGTGTCTCAGCCAATCGGCGGTGGTTGCTGAAAGCGCGGCGGCGGTCAGTACTGAGTCCCAAGTCCGACCCTTGTAGAACTGTGCTTTGGCGACCGTGATCACATCTCCGGTGTCCATCCCCATCGCTTCGGCCGCCGCACATGTTGCGCGCACGTTCACCATCGGGACCGAAAGTGCGGGCGATCCGATCTCGGCCGGGCCATGCACCAGTGCCACCTCGTCATCGTCCTCGATCACACCGTCGCGGTACCACTCGTAGATCGCGCCCACACCGATCATGCCGAACGCGTCCATCTCTGCGGCTCGCAACGCGCCCATGCTGGACGCACCGAGCACTGGAATGCCCTCGGACAGCGCCCAAAGGATCTCCTTGTGCCAGACCGAGGGGACGCCCTCAAAATACCCGTCGATGATGCCGACTGCCGTGGCCCCGTCGCGGATGGCCCGCCAGACATCCCCTTGCCGAACTGGTCCGCGGATGTCGACATTGTAGGCCGAGAGATCCACGCCCGACGTCGATGGCCCCGCGAAGACGACCTTCACCACGCACCCCCCGCTCGTGGCCCAGGCACATAACTGTCATCATCGTGCGGAGCCTCGAGTCCGGGGATGACGACCCGCACGACCGGAATGTCAATCTCGTCCCGGGTCAAGTCAGTGACTGCGACTTCCGCAATCCCGGCATCCGACAGCCTCCGGAGCAACCAGTCCAGATCCGCCTCCAGGGTCGCATTGACCCCGTGCGGCGCAAGGTCGAAGGGCTGCGTCGGCGGGGCGTCGAAGAGGTATGTCACCGCGTCGAGTTTCGCGGCCAGCCCTGCTGTTTCATACTCGCCATCGCGCAGGTCCTCCCGCGCGCCCGAGATGTAGTTGAGCCGTGTCTGTGCCGCTTCTGTCAGGGCGCGCGACAAGGCGACCGAGCGGTCCGGGTGCGTGCCCGAACCGAGCCCCAGATGCGGCGAGGACGGGTCCGGGTCCCGCACAAGGCAGAGGAACGTCGCGATCTCCGTGTCCGATGTGACATCCCAGACGCGCCCCTCCAACCCAGCATCATGGAACTTATTGAGTGCCCCCAGACACCAGTCATCCGTGATACTCGCCGGGTCCACGCCAGTCGCCTGCTGACCGGCCACGGAAAGCGCGTGCCAGACCGACAGCGCGTCGCGTTCCACCACTTCGCAGATGCCGTGGCAGATCGCCTCGAGTCGGTGGTTGCCCGAGGCCAGCCCGTTGGTCGAGCAGGGGAACGCGCCGCCACCCGGCACGCCGGGCTGCGTATAGTCGGCGTGGATCATCTCGAAGGGCACGAGTTTCGCGCGCCCAGACATCAGGTCCTCGGCAGGCGCCCAGAGGTGCCGATCCTGTGGGGAACGGCGGTGCCGCGCTATGGCGGGCAGACGCGCAAGATCAACGGTCGCGATGCTCTGATCTGCCGCGGTGCCTTGGCGGAGGGCGAGGTCCGGGCGCTCCGCGTGCCAGATCTCGATGGACTCCATCAGGGCCGAGGCCTTTGCCGCCTCCAGCGTGCGCCCTTTCCCCTGGCTGACAGCGATGGCGCGAGAGTTCGGGCGGATCGCCAGCGCGACCGGGATGCCCACCCGGTCCAGCCCAGTGACGTTCGCAACCCGCGTGATGCCGAACAGGGACATCATGGGGCGGATGTGGGCGAGCGTTTCGGCTGGTGTCCGCGATCGGTGGGTACCTGCGTTGAGGCGCTTTGATGCCGCCGTCGCCATATCCATCACGCGATCCCATGATCCGATGTGTACGCGTCGGCCAGCATGTCTACGACAGCAATCAGCGCCTCCTCGCGACTTGCCCCGTCGCCAAGCGCCCGCACGAGGGTCTCGCGTTGGCGATGAGCCGAGGTGCCGTCGCGCGCAATCTTCGGCGCCCGTTCAAGCAGCGCGGATGTGCCAAGCTCCTCGGCATCCTCCGCGAGCAACCCGATCAACTCGTCCATCAGTTCCGCCACAGCAACCTGCGCGCGTTTGCCATGGTCGACCATCTCGCCTGAGACGCCGTAGCGCTGCGCCCGCCAGCGGTTCTCGTTGATCAGGATCGCCGGGTAGACCCGCCAGCGCTGGTTGAGCGTCCTCAACCGGAAGAGGTATGCGAGCAGCGCCTGGAAGAGCGCGGCGATCACGGCAGCCTCGCCTGCCGTGGCGCACACATCCGTCACCCGCTGTTCCAGCGTCGGGAACTTGTCGGAGGGTCGGATATCCCACCAGATCTTGGTCGCATCCTCGATACAGCCCGCGTCCACCAGCGCCTCGACCAGACGGCGATATTCGGCATAGGAGCCCATCTGATCAGGCAGACCGGTGCGCGGCAGAGCATCAAACACGGTCAGCCGGTAGGACGCCAGACCGGTGTCCTCGCCCGCCCAGTAGGGTGATGAGCAGGAGAGTGCAAGCAGATGGGGCAGGAAGTAGGCCGCCTGGCTCATCAGGTCGACGCGCAGGTCGTCATCCTCGATGCCAACATGCACATGGCAGCCGCAAATCAGCAACCGGCGAACGGTCTGGCCAAGGTCATGTTCCAGAGTGTCATAACGTTCCTTGCGCGTGTGGGTCTGGGCGCGCCAACGGGCGAAGGGATGGGTCGAGGCCGCGATGGGTTTGTAGCCGAACTCGGCCGCCGCGGCGGCAATGCCTTGGCGGAGCGTCAGCAGGTCTTTCGCGGCATCAGTGACGCGGGCATGCGGCGCGGTGCCGACTTCGACCTGGCACTGCAGGAACTCGGGCGTCGAGCGCTCACCTGTCAGGTCAGAACACCGCGCGAGAAATCCCGGGTCCGGTTGTTGCACAAGGTCCCGCGTCTCCTGATCGACGATCAGGTATTCCTCTTCGATCCCAACGCTGAAGCTCGGTCGGTCCATGGCACTCCCCCTCGGGCGCATTTGAACATGGAACGGGACCCGAGGCTAAGCGAAATCTCGGCGATGCTGCGCTTGCGAACAGGGCGCGGCTGTGCCACA
>JBCDID010000233.1:0-6026 GCA_038749355.1 Pseudomonadota bacterium
CGTGAAACATATAACGGGAAATGAACGACATTCCTGGCTGTTCACTTGCCGTTAAACCACCCCTTCATCTTGCCGAATGCACCGCGGAGCGCGAGGCAGAGCCTCGCATTGGCCCGTCAGGCCCAAGCAAATCCCGTCGTTCAAAACCGCGAACAAACCCTTAGGTCCCGCCCATGGAAGAAAGCTCCAGGATGTTCCGCCGGATCTACGGCTATTGCGAGCGCGGGTTCCTCCCTGGCGGTGACGCGGACGCGTTCTGGGCCGAACCGCTCAACGCCATCACCAACGCCTCCTTCATTATCGCGGCGGCCCTCACGCTGGTGCTCGCGATCAGGCTGCGCCGCATGGACGGCCCGAACATTTGGCTGATCACGGTCACTTTCGCGGTCGGCGTCGGATCGTTCCTCTTCCACACCTATGCCATGGTCTGGGCGGCCATTCTGGACACGACGCCCATCATGATCTTCATCCTCAGCTATTTCGCGATCTCGATGAACCGCTTTGCCGGGTATGGCTGGCTGAAGTCTCTGATGCTGATGGTGGCATTCCTCGCAGCGATGATTGGAGCATCTTGGGTGCTGAACACGTTCCTTCGCGACATCATCGGAGGGTCGGTGTCCTATGTGCCCGCCCTTATGGCGCTGGCAATGGTCGGCCTCTGGCTGCGCCTCCTTGGCCAACCGGCGGGCAATTGGCTGATGGTTGTCGCGGTGATCTTCGCGGCTTCGCTGACGGCGCGCGCACTGGACCGCCCGCTTTGCGCGCACTTCCTGATCGGCACGCACTGGCTCTGGCATGTGCTGAATGGCGTCGTGCTGGGCACACTCATCGTCGCGGTGATCCGGCACGGCCGGGTGGACCCGCACCCGGGATAGGCGTACAATGCACAACAAGGGGGCACTGCTGAAGGATTGCAGCATGCCCGATGTGAGAGACCATATCCCCGCCGAGACCGTCCGCATCCTTGCGCGCCGTGCCCGAGAGATGGAGCGTCTGAACCCGCACATCCCGGCCTCCCGCCAGATCGCGGACCGCCTCAACGCCGAGGCCCGCAAGCACCTCCGCCCACGTAGGCGCCTTCACTGGGGTCTGCTATACGCCGCCGTCATGATGGGCGGCCAGATGGCCCTCGTTACATGGCTGCTCTCAAAGTCTTGATGCTGCGGACCCGCCCCAGTACAACGCCCCGACCGAACTCGAGGAGTCGTCCATGAAAGCCCGCGTACACGTAACCCTGAAGACCGGTGTTCTGGACCCACAAGGCGAGGCGATCCGCCATGCGCTCGGCTCCCTGGGTTTCGACGGCGTGGACGGCGTGCGCCAGGGCAAGGTCATTGAGCTCGACCTGACCGAGAGCGACCGCACCAAGGCCGAGGCCTCTGTCAAGGACATGTGCGAAAAGCTCCTCGCGAACACCGTCATCGAAAACTACCAGATCGAACTGGTCTGATGGCGGGCCGCTCCTGGAAGCGGTACGTGTGGTATTTCCTTTACGTCATCCCCGTGGGATTCCTCTATTTCGGGATGGACAGCGCCCTCTACCGCTACGAGGTCCGCAAGGATGCGGTGAAAATGACGGCCACGATCGAGGACTACCGGACCGAAAGCTACGAATGCAACGACAATGACGGCAACCGCCGCACCTGCACCCGCATCGCTTATGACCTCGTGCTGGACGTGAACGGCGACATCCTCAAGCGCCCACTGCTCGAGGGCAATTTCGACCCTGATGACGCCTGGCACACACCCGACATGATCAATCCCTCCGACTATCCGCGCGGTGGCCAGATGCCCGTGCTGGTGCGCGTTGATCTCGGCTATCTGGTGACGTTTGACGGGTTCTGGCAGGCCTATGTCCTGCCCATCGTTCTGCTGGCCTTCGGGACCTTCTGGCTGATCGCGGTCACAGTCGTCACCCGCTCGATCATCACCCACGGCTGACGGAATTCGCCCTCGCGCACCGGGCAAAATCGCCGTATGTAGAGCCCGAACAGGAGGCCGCTCATGAAATCCGCCGTCATCGTCTTCCCCGGATCGAACTGCGACCGCGACATGGCTGTCGCAATGGAGCGCGCCACGGGCCGCCCGGCCGAGATGGTGTGGCACAAGGATGCCTCCCTGCCCACCGGGCTGGACGTGGTCGCCATCCCCGGCGGGTTCTCCTTCGGTGACTACCTGCGCTGCGGCGCCATCGCCGCGCGGTCACCCATAATGCGCGCCGTGATCGAGTTCGCCCGGAAAGGCGGGCATGTGCTCGGTGTCTGCAACGGCTTCCAAGTGCTCTGCGAGACCGGCCTGCTGCCCGGCGTGCTCATGCAGAACGCAGGTCTCAAGTTCGTCTGCCGCGACGTGCACCTGAAGATCCAGACAACCGACAGCCCGTTCACCAACGCCTACGGTAATGGCGGCGTGATCCGCGTCCCCGTCGCGCACCACGAGGGCAACTACATCGTCGATGACGCCACCCTAGCCCGCCTGCACAGCGAGAACCGGGTCGCCTTCACCTATTGCCAGCCGGACGGGGCCAAGGGCGGCAACCCGAACGGGGCCATGGACGACATCGCGGGCGTTCTGTCCGAGAACCGCCGCGTGCTCGGCATGATGCCTCATCCGGAACGGCTGAACGATCCCCGCCTCGGCGGCACCGATGGCGCGCGCCTGTTCGAGAGCCTGTTCAATGCGATGGAGTCCGCATGATGCGCTTTGCTCTCCTCGCAGCCATGCTCTTGATCGCTGCCTGCGCCAACCGCCCTGCCCCGCAACCGGCCAAGATCCAGCACCCGGAGGAGGCCGAGTCCATCGTCGTCCTGGTCTCCAAGACCGGCCAGCCCGCACGAGACCTGATGCACTTCCTCGCAGCCAGCTGCTGGCTGGATGGCGTGGTTCGCGGTGCACAGCTCATCGTCAAACCGGGCGGCAATATCGAGATCGTGGGCGACAAGTACCTGCTGGTCGCTGCCGACTATCTAGGTTTGAAGGGCGCACGCTCGCGCTGGAAACTGACGGGGGCAGCACTCCGCGACCCCTACCAGCGGCGCCGCCTGGTCGAGACGCTGGACCGCGCGGTCAAGACCGGCGACACGACCTGCCCGCCCATTGTCTGACGCGCCTCAGGACTGCAAATGACCTCGAACAGAATGCCCAACCGCGCCACGCTGCTCGCACAGGCCGGTCACTTCATCGACGCCGCGACCCGTGGCGTCGTTCCACCGATCCACAACTCGACGACCTTCGCGCGGGATGAGAACTATGCGCTTGTCGGTCCATCCAGCTATGCCCGCGGCGGCACACCGGCCTGGGACGAGGTGGAGGCGCTGCTGGCCGCGCTTGATGGTGGCGAGGCCGCGATGGTCTTCGCCTCAGGCCTCGCCGCAGCGACCGCAGTCTTCGAGCCGCTGCGTTCAGGCCAGCACGTGGTCGCGCCAAGGATCATGTATCACGGGCTGCAGGATTGGCTGCGCCGTCTGGCGGAGGTCCGCGGTATCGGCCTCACCTTGGTTGACCCGACAAACCTTGCCGAGGTCGAGGCCGCCATGCGGCCCGGAGAGACGGCGATCCTCTGGATCGAGACGCTGCTGAACCCGACCTGGGACGTGGTCAACATTGCCGCCTGCGCGGATATCGCCCACAAGGCCGGCGCCCGGCTGGGCGTTGATGCTACCGTGACCCCGCCAGTGACTTGCCGCCCCATCGAGCATGGCGCGGATATCGTCTTCCACTCGGCGACCAAGTACCTGAACGGGCATTCGGATGTCATGGGCGGCGCGCTCATATCCACCAAGGCCGATGACCATTGGGCAGAGATCAAACAGGTTCGCCTGCTGGTCGGCGGGGTCATGGGCCCGTTCGAAGCCTGGCTGCTTCTGCGCGGGATGCGCACGCTTGAGGTTCTCTATGCCCGTGCCGCCGCCAACGCCATGGCGATCGCCACGCATCTGAACGATCACCCTGCACTCTCACATGTACTCTATCCCGGCTTGCCCAGTCATCCGGGCCACGAGACCGCCGCACGCCAGATGGAGGGCGGCTTCGGCGCCATGCTATCGCTCAGGACCAAGGGCGGCGAGGCGGCCGCGAACCGCATCGTGCGCAACGTGAAGGCCTTCCTGCCCGCTACATCGCTGGGCGGCGTCGAAAGCCTCATTGAGCACCGTTTCGTGGTCGAAGGCTTCCATTCCGAGGTCCCGTGCGACCTGCTCCGAATCTCAGTGGGAATCGAATCGGTGGACGACCTGATCGCCGACCTGGACCAGGCGCTGGACAGCCTCTGAGACTGGCCTGTCACGCCAAGTCACCCTCTTCATCTTGCCCAAAATACCTGTCTGCGACCCAATTGGGATCGCGCCGCCGGATACCGCCACTGTGCAGCGATGGCCTCAAACGCCTGACAAAGGTGACAAATGCGCAGGTCTCGCAGCACCGCGGGCGCGCCGCGTCGCCTCAAGTGCTGCGTTGACCCGCGGCTCTGCGCCGACTGAACACATCATTCACCACCGCCACGCCCAGGGACGCCGCCACAACCGCACCCCACTCCAGCATTGTCAGCGCTTCACCGAGGACACTCACCCCGACCAAGGCCGCACAGACCGGCACCAGCGCATTCGCCGTGGACCCGCGCACCGCACCCAGATGCCGCACAGCCAAGCCATAGGCCAGAACCGCCCCCACCCCGGTGAGCAACCCTTGTGTCAGCGCATGAAACGCCCATTCACTTGGGCCGGGCACGAACAGCGCCTCCGGCACCAGAAGCGCCCAAATCGCCAGAACCGGCAGTGAATAAAGGCTGATATAGGCCGTCGCCTCCACCGCACTCAGCCCGCTGGCCCGGAACATCAAGGTGTAGACCGAGATCCCAAGGCTCGCCATCAGCAGGAAGGGCGCACCGGCCAGTGCTGCAAACTCCCCGTGCCAGAGCCACTGGCCCAACACCGCGGCCATGGCGCTGCCGATCAGGGCCAGGCCCCAGATGAACTGCCGCGACGGGTGCTCCCGAAAGACCAACCACGCCAGCACCGTCACGATGATCGGCGCCATGCCTGGGACCAGCGGGCCGAAGAGACTGGCGGGCACGGTCTTCAACCCCTCTCCGACAAAGAAAGTGAACGGCGCCCCCCAACCCAGAGCCATCAACAGGATCGGACCGAGCCGCGCACCAGCGGGCACCAGTCCACGCCGCCAGATCACGGGGGCCAGCACCACCGCAGGCAGCCCCGCCCGACAGATCGCCAGCACGAGCGGATCCGTAGGTGTCCCGCCGCTACCCGATACCGCAAACCGGGTCGCGGAGATCCACCCCGCCCAGATCGCAACAGCCACGGCACCACCCAGCAACCCGAGCCAGGGTTTCGTCTCCACCTGTTCGCTTGCGTCGGTTGTCATGCGCTCCTGCCCCGGGCCTTCGCGCGATGTTTACCAATCCCGCGCACGGTGCATACCGAATTCAACAGCGAAGAAGTCCATGATCCGCGCCCTGATATCTCTCGCGTTCCTGATGGGCTGCCTCGCACCCCATCCGGCCGACGCCCGCCCCTGGACGCTCGCGGATCTCGGCAGGGTGCCATTGGAGCGGCATTGCATGATGGCGGCAGGCCGCGCGTTCCAGTCGCTCCTGGCAACGCACCCAATCGATGCGCTCTATCAGACGGATTGGGCCATACATGCGGACGGGATCACGGGCGGGCATGACGCGGTCATCACATGCACCCACGGCAACGCGCGGGGCACGCGCGCGACACTGATCGTCCACTCCCGTGGCGAGGCACGGGCCGTGCGCTTCCTCTCCAAGCGGCTCATCGCGCTTTACGAGGATCACTCCGCGCGCGTGATCAGCGACTGGAAGAACAGCTTCAACTGACCGGCGAGGCGCTGGCCGCTTGATCTTGGTGGCGGAGTTGTTAGGGAACGGGCGAGCCATCCTGCAGGAGCCTTGCCCATGTCGCACCCCTCGAAGTCCGGACCTGTCGCGGAGCCGGAGGTCAACCAGGCGCTGGCCGCCGAGCACGGGCTGAAGCCCGACGAGTACCAGC
>JBCDID010000234.1:0-5979 GCA_038749355.1 Pseudomonadota bacterium
CATCGACATTGATGCCACGACCGTGGAGGCTGAGGCGAACATCATCTTCGCATGACGTTGAGCCCCATCACCGAGACATCTTGGGTTGGCAGGGATTACCTCGGCACCAGGTGACTTGGTCGCGGCTGGCCGCATTCCCATCCAGTTCCGCAGATCCAACCTCAGGTGCCAGCCAACCCGGCCTCGGATCAAAACGCCGGACGTCCCAAGTAGAGACACGTCAAATATATCTATGGTAAATCAGTAATTTACTTGGGTTTTTGAAAGGATTGAAAGAAATTTACGCGAACTTCCTCTCAACAGAGCGGCGAATGCTCTGCGAGTTTGCGAGGAGTTCCGTGTATGTGCACCATGTGCCAGGCCAACCCAGTCAGCGCCGTGGATGGCTCGCATGATGCCTACGAGGACTATCTCTCCAAGATCGGCCAGTTTGAAGGCCCGCGCGAAGTTCTGGAATACACTGGCGCAGTCGAAGATCTGAAACTGACCAGCACGGTCACTGGAACCTTGGGTTCCGGGCAGGACGCGCTTTACCTACTGGATGTGACGGAAGGCGAAACCGTCACGCTGGATCTCAAGGGCACGGATCTGGACACGGTGCTCGAGCTCTATGACGCAGACGGCAACCTGCTGGGTCATAGTGATGATCTCGCGCTCGGTACCGAAACCGACTCGCGCCTGACGTTCACGGCGGCGGGCACGGGCGAGGTCTACGTTCGCGTCTCGGGCTTCGCTGAGGACCAGGGCGGCTACACGCTCCAGACCACCACAACGACGGCCAACAATGGCATCGCGCTGGCGACGCTGGATGACATGGCCGACTACCTTGTCACGGGCTATTGGAACACGCCGCACCAATGGAACCTCGGATCAACCGGGTATCAGGCCAAGAACGGTGTGCTGACCTTCAACATCACCGGGAACCGCGAGGATGCCGACGGGTTGACCGCCGCCCGTCAGGACCTCGTGCGCGAGGCCTTCAAGATCTACGAGGCGGTGCTCGGCATCGACTTTGTCGAGACCACGGACGACAATGCCGACTTCCGGTTCAGCGACGACGAGGGTGGGGCCTATGCCGGCTCGTCCTACGGGATCGTGGGCGGGACCGGGTACCACGTCTACTCGATCATCAACATCGCAGCCGGCTGGTATGGATCGTCCTCGGCACTGGACGGCTACACCTTCCAGACGGCCCTGCACGAGATCGGCCACGCGCTCGGCCTCGGCCACCAGGGCGACTATAACGGCTCGGCCAGTTATTCGCGGGATGCGGTCTTTGCCAACGACAGCTGGCAGGGCTCGATGATGAGCTACTTCAGCCAGACCCAGAACACAGCCGTGGATGCGAGCTACGCCTTCCTGCTGAGCCCCATGGCCGTCGACTGGATCGCACTGGATGCCTTGTACGGTCAGTACGGGTTCTCCACCGCCAACGCGATCACCGGCGATACGGTCTGGGGGTTCAATACCACCATCACCTCAGACGTGAGCGCCGCCTGGGCGGACCTCGCGGTCTATGCGGACAACACTGCCTTCACCATCGTCGATGGCGGCGGGATCGATACCGTCGACTTCTCGGGCTACTCCCAGAACCAGCGCATCGACCTGACCGTCACCGAAGGCTCGTTCACGCAAGCCATCACCTCCGATATCGGGCGCGAGAGCGGGAACATGACGCTGGCCGTCGGCACGGTCATCGAAAACGCTGTGTCGGGATCGGGCGATGACGAGATCATCGGGAATGCCGAGGACAACACGCTTGATGGTGGAGCGGGCGACGACCGGCTCACGGGCGGGGCAGGAAACGACGATCTGATCGGGGGAGCGGGCAGTGATATTGCCGTTTTCCTGCAGGGCTTTGCCGACTACACTTTCACCAGTTTCGCAGGCTATTTCGAGGTGCTTGGCGACGGTCTCGACCGGGTGTTCGACAGTGTCGAGACGCTGGTCTTCGCTGACCAAACCGTGGCCTATGTGGACCTAGCTCCCGCCGATCCTGGACCCGAGCCCGAGCCTGACCCCCAGCCCCGTGTCGTCCCGGACCCGGTGGTGATCCCCGACCCGGACGCCCACGACGACGCCTTCACGGTGGCCGAGGAGATCACTCTGACGGCCAATGTGTTCGCCGACAACGGCGCAGGTGCCGACACTGGGGACGACATCACCGTGACGGCAGTTGATGGCCAGGCGCCGGGGTCGGTGACACTGGAGTCGGGCGCTGTGGTCACACTCGGTGCTGACGGAACCCTCAGCTACGTGCAGAACGGTGTCTTCACCAGTCTGACCGATGGCGAGACCGCCACGGACAGCTTCACCTACACCATCACCGACAGTTTCGGCACGACCGACACGGCGACGGTCACATTCACCATCGAGGGCGCAGGGCCGGATCTGGAGCAGACCGGAACCGAGCGCAACGACACCCTGACCGGAACGGAGTTCGGCGACACGTTGAGCGGGCTCGGCGGGGCCGACCTGCTGGAGGGCGGCGAAGGTGATGACACGCTGGACGGCGGCGACGGGGCCGACGCGCTTTATGGCGGGGCCGACACTGATGTCCTGAACGGAGGTGTGCATCGCGACCAACTCTTCGGTGGCGACGGCGCAGACGCCCTCGACGGCGGGGCTGGCAATGACCGATTGAACGGCGAAGCCGGGACGGATCTCCTGCTCGGCGGCACGGGCCGAGACTTCATGATCGGCGGCGAAGGCGACGACTACCTCTACGGCGGTGATCAGGGCGACCGGATCTATGGCGGCGCGGGTCACGACGTAGCCGAGGGCGGAGAAGGCAACGACCGGCTGGAAGGCCATGACGGCAACGACGCGCTTGGCGGCGGCGCGGGGCGCGACCTGCTGACCGGTGGTCTCGGAGATGACACGCTGGATGGCGGCGCAGACCGCGACCGGCTAATTGGCGGAGAAGGTGCGGACCAATTGTCCGGCGGCGATGACGCGGACCGACTACGCGGCGGCAACGGCAATGACAGCCTTGATGGCGGTTCTGGCGCGGATGTGCTGCTCGGTGATGCTGGCGATGATGCCGTCGATGGCGGCGAGGGCAATGACCGGATCGCAGGCGGTCTCGGCAATGACGACCTGAAGGGCGGCGGCGGAGACGACCGCGTGTTCGGTCAGGCCGGCGACGACCGGGTCGACGGCGGTGCGGGCAACGACATGCTGCGCGGCGGCGAAGGCAATGACTCGCTCTTTGGTGGCGACGGCGCGGACATCCTGTCGGGCGGCAACGGAGATGATGCTGTCTCCGGGGGCGCGGGCGACGACATGGTCCGCGGTGGGCGCGGCAATGACGTGCTGGAAGGTGGCGAGGGCGCCGACTACCTGCGTGGTGACCGCGACTTCGACATCGCGACCTACGAGAACGCCTCGGCTGGCGTGCGCGCGGACCTAGACAACATAGCTGCCAATACCGGCGAGGCCGCAGGCGATCGCTACAGCGGCATCGAAGGCCTGCGCGGCTCGGCCTTTGACGATGTGCTCGGCGGCAACCGGGCCGCCAACGTCTTCACAGGCGGCGATGGCCGGGACACTTTCGTCTTCGATCGGCTGAACTTCGGTGAGGATCGCATTACCGATTGGCTGGACGGCACGGATCTGCTGGACTTCCGCAAGCCCGGTCTGGGTTTCGACGACTTCACCATCAGCCAGGAAGGCGATGACACCGTGCTCACTAACATGGTGGGCGCACGCCTGACGCTGGAAAACACACTCGCGACGGAGATTGACGCCGACGATTTCCTTTAGGGCTCAAGGGTCAACCCCCCGGCCGGGGTGGTGGCGGGTCAAGATCACCTGTCCGTCGCTGCCCCGGCCACTTTAGCCCGAGCACCACAGTTCAACCCCCCGGTCGGGGTGGTGTCAGACCCGGATCACAGGTCGGTCACTGCCCCGGCCACCATTTTCTTCACCTGCCGGGAGATCAGGTTGATCTCGCCCAGTGCAGCCCGGAACGTCGCCATGTGGGGCGTGGCGAAGTGCGCCTCGAGATGGGCATCCGATTCCCATTCCTCATAGACCCGGAATGTCGTGGGCGAGGAGATTGATTGCCAGAAGCGGTACTCGATGCAGCCATCCTCCTTGAGGGTTTCCGCCACCATCGACGCCATCGCGTCCTTTGCCTTGTCCACGCCGTCGCCGGGCAGCTCGAATGTTCCTGTCACAATGATCATGATGTCCTCCCTGTTCGAGCCCACTCTGCGCGGGCATTCGGCAATCTTTCAAGATGTGTAACGGATGCTACAGACCGCCGCCCGCAAAAGCCGCTAGCGTCCAACCTATCAGGAGAGGAGAGATGCTGATGTTTGCAACTGAACGGAGCGCCCGCGCCACCCGCAGCACCGCCCACCCGGACGCACATATCTATCGCGTCTCCGCTGCCATGATCGACCGGCGCCAGTTGCACGGCGCGTATCGGGCCTGGCTCTACCGGACGCAGGCCTGGCATGTCTCCTTCGAGGAATGGAAGACGGATCGTGACACGACCGTGGAACTGCTTGCCGGCTGACGCCCTGCGCGCCCACCCAAGCCCGTTTCAGATCACATCGTCCGTCCCGAGCCCAAGCTGAAATAGCTGGATAAAGCTCATGTCCACGGCGCTTACGGGCCCATGTTGGCCCTCGGCGATCTCGCGCAAGCGCGCCATCCGGGCCGAGGGGTCAATCATCCCAGAGACATCCGCATCTTCGATGTAGCGCATGATCAGCGCCTGAAGCTGTTGTTCGAGATTGGTCTCCAGCTTTGGATGCCATTCGAACACCGACACCTGTGCGCGTTCGAAGCCCGGCGGGGCCTGGATCGGCACGCGGACATGCCTGGTGATCACATCCCGCGCCCGCCCGGTCCATCCGCCGGTATTGTGGAACTGCGGCGAGCCAAACCGCTCCGCCTCCGCATAGCGCCTACTGACCCCCTCCCAGATCTCGTCGCCCAGAAACTCCCGCACGCTCTTGAACAAAGGAATGCGGAAGCCGTGGATCTGGTGGTGCATCCGCCCGATCATGATGTAGCGCCACGCGCCCGCCGAGTGTCCGACGCAGATCATGCGCTCGGCAAACGGATCCACCATCAGATTAACCAGACAGGCCGACGGGCCACCTGCATCTTCCCAGTGTTCCGCAAATTTCTTCAGCAGATGCGCAGTAGGCTCTTCGTTCACGACAGACTCGCCGGACGAAATCCTCGCTGGCTGTCGAATTTACACGTCAGGCGAGAGCAGACCAACCGGAATCTGAAACACATTCTCACGCGGCCCATGGCGAAACCCACTTCTGCCGCATTGATCTTGGCCCAGCCTCCCGCTAGAGCACGCACGACAAGGGCGCGGGGCCCTTTTCCGGACATAGGAGTGAGAACATGGCGATTAAGGTCGGAATTAACGGGTTCGGGCGGATCGGACGCAATGTATTGCGGGCAATTGTAGAGAGCGGGCGCACCGATATTGAAGTGGTGGCAATCAACGATCTCGGCCCGGTGGAGACCAACGCCCACCTGATGCGCTACGACTCGGTGCACGGGCGCTTTCCCGGAGAGGTGAAGGTCGATGGTGAGACCATCGATGTGGGCCGCGGCCCGATCAAGGTCACCGCCGTGCGCAACCCGGCCGAGCTGCCCTGGGGAGATGTCGATATCGCACTGGAATGCACCGGCATCTTCGCTGCGCGCGACAAGGCCGCGCTGCACCTGGAGAACGGCTCCAAGCGCGTGCTCGTCTCGGCCCCTGCAACCAATGCCGACAAGACCATCGTGTTCGGCGTGAACGACGGCGCGCTGACCGCTGACGACCTCGTCGTGTCGAACGCCTCCTGCACCACCAACTGCCTCGCACCCGCGGCGAAGGTGCTCCACGATGCCATCGGCATCGAGAAGGGGATCATGACCACGATCCACTCCTACACCGGCGACCAGCCGACGCTGGATACCATGCACAAGGACCTCTACCGCAGCCGGGCCGCGGCCATG
>JBCDID010000235.1:0-5964 GCA_038749355.1 Pseudomonadota bacterium
GTCTCGTTCGGCTGGCGGGAGAAGACCCGCATGAGCGCCTGTTCGGTCGATGTCAAGCGCACCGATTCCTCGCCACGCCGCAGTTCCCCACGCAGCAAATCGTACTCAGTCTCGCCCATAACTAGCGCCTTGGGCGGCGTATCATCCACGGGCTCAGGCACCGAACGGCGAAGGATGGCGGCAACACGCAACAGCAGTTCGCGGGGCTCGAACGGTTTGGGCAAGTAGTCGTCGGCACCGGCCTCCAGCCCTTGGATCCGGTCTTCGGTCTCGCCACGCGCAGTGAGGAGGAGGATCGGGATCTCCAGCGTCTCCCGCGTCCTTTGGGTGAAGCTGAGCCCATCCTCGCCAGGCATCATCACGTCGACGATCAGGAGGTCGAAGGACAGGCTCTCCAGTAACCGGCTCGCATGGGCGGCGTCTCGCGCCACGCTGACCAGATAGCCGTTCTTGGCGAGAAACCGCTTCAACAGATCCCGGATCCGCTCGTCATCGTCGATCACCAGGATATGGGCCAGATCGGCACTTCCGTTCATGGCGCACCTTTGGAGACGAGATTGAGGACCTGTTCGCGGCCTTCTTCGTTGATCATCACTTCGAGAACCTGCCGAAAACCGGCCACTGCCTCCGGCCCCACGGTTCGGTAGGCGCGGCGGAACCGGTCGCGTTGCAACTCGGACAAGCGAGCCTCCAGCGCTTCGCCATCTTCCGAGAGATGGAGATTGCGCTCGCGGCGGTCCTCCTTGCCAACCTCCGAGATCACCAATCCCTCGTCGATCAGCTGCCGCAGCACGCGATTGAGCGACTGCTTGGTAACTTGCAGAATGTCCAGGAGCCCCGCGACCGTGATCCCCGGACGTCGTTTTATGAAGTGAATGGCGCGATGGTGCGCGCGCCCAAGTCCGCGTTCGCCCAGCACTGCATCCGGGTCGCCAGTGAAATCGCGATAGGCAAAGAACATCAGCTCAATGCCCTGCCTGAGTTGCTCATCCGTAAGGAACAGCAGTTGGTCAGGCCGCCTGATACCCGACGGTGGAGTCGTAGTTGATCCCTGCATCGCGGAGTCCTGCTCTCTTGCCCTCTCACGAATTATGTCAGCCTTGTTGACTGATCTCAAGTCGAATGTTACCCGAACCTCAGGGCGGGCTGAAAGATTCGGTCAATCACCCTTTGTGTCACGCAATAAACATACGCCCACGACGTGGACTCGTGGGTGGAGGAGATAGCTATGGCCGACGGTACCGGTTACGATGATCGCGATGGACAGATCTGGATGGATGGCCAGATGGTGGACTGGCGTTCGGCCAAGGTACACCTCCTGACGCATGGACTGCACTATGGGTCGTCTGTCTTCGAAGGTGAGCGTGCCTACGGCGGCAAGATCTTCGAGTCGGTCAAGCACTCGGAGCGCCTGCTCGACTCGGGCAACCAACTGGACATCCCGATCCCATGGACCGTCGAGCAGATCGAAGAGGCCAAGGAGCAGACGCTCAAGGCGAATGGCCTGTCCGACGCCTATGTCCGCGCCGTCGCATGGCGCGGTTCCGGCGAGGATATGGGGGTGGCCTCCGCCAAGAACCCGATCCGGCTGGCCGTCGCCGCCTGGGAATGGGGCGCGTATTACGGCGATGCCAAGATGAAGGGCGCGAAGCTCGACATCTCCAAGTGGAAGCGGCCGTCGCCGGAGACGATCCCTTGCAAGGCAAAGGCCTCGGGTCTCTACATGATCTGCACCATGTCCAAGCATGCAGCGGAGGCCAAGGGCTGCTCGGACGCGCTGATGATGTGCTATCGCGGCTATGTCGCCGAGGCTACGGGCGCGAACATCTTCTTCGTGAAGGATGGTGAGGTGCACACGCCCCTGCCCGACTGCTTCCTGGACGGCATCACCCGCCAGACGGTCGTGGGGATGCTGAACGAGCGCGGGATCAAGATCCACGAGCGCCACATCATGCCCGACGAGATGGAGAGCTTCGAGCAGTGCTGGCTGACCGGTACCGCGGCGGAAGTCACGCCCGTGGGCCAGATCGGCGACTTCAACTTCGAGGTCGGCGCACTGGCCCGGGACATGACCGAGAGCTACGATCAATTGGTGCGCGGCAACCGGTAGGGCCGATCGCGACGGAGCGGGACGCGTGCTACGTTCCTCCGATCACAGAACCGTGAACGGAGCCGAGTTATGCGTCTTGCCCTCACAGCACTCATAGTCCTGACCGCAACGGCTGCGGCAGCCCACGGGCCGCGGCCTGTCGGGGATGGCAAGATATCGAAGTCACCGCGTCAGGGCTTCGTCTTCTCATGCCAGCAGCGGTTCAATCCGAATGCACCGGGCGCGCGGAAGACGGGCGACTGGTTGCGCGGTGGGATCTTCCATCCGGACGAGAAGGTGGCGGTTTCGGGCTCGGTCACCTGGCCGAACCATCGGCTGGACATCTTGGTCGACGGTGACACTAGGACAATCCGCGCAAATAATCTGCCAAACCACGCGACGGGCGAGTTTCCGGTTTCTCGGTCGGACCCGGCCTATGAGTACGACCGGAACCCGAACCCAATCCGCGAGCAGAACATTCTGTTCCGGTTGCCCAAGGACCCGGTTCTGGCTGCAAGTCCGAGTTGCGTGCCTATGGGGCTCGTCGGGTTCATGCTGACCGGCGGCGCAATGTACAATGCCCTCGACGCCCGGGGAGAGGACGCCGCATCACATGAGATCCTGGATCGCTGTGGCGGTCATCCGCAGCAGACGGGCCAGTATCACTACCACGCGCTGTCCGACTGTTATCCTGATGGCACGGACGCAAAAGGGCACGGTGAGCTTGTCGGCTATGCTCTGGACGGGTTCGGGATCTTCGGCGCGTCAGAAGCCGGCAACCTTGTCATGACGTCGGATCTGGACGCATGCCATGGGCACACGGGCGACGTTCCATGGGACGGTTCGACGCGGCGAATGTATCACTACCACCTTAGCCCGGATTACCCCTACTCAGTGGGCTGTTTCATGGGCAAGCCCGTCGCGGCAGCCACGGGCCGGCAGAGCGGCGGGCAGCGCCCGGCTGGAGGCAGGCCCGATCCTGTGGCCAGTGTCGCCGCGGAGCTCGGCATCTCCGCCGATCGGTTGCGCCGAGCGGTGGGCGCGCCACCGCCAAACATCGACCGGGCCGCGCGTGAGCTTGGCATCGACCGGAACCGCCTGCGCCAACTGTTCCGAAAACACCGCCCGTGATCTTCCGGCGCGCGGCGTTCTTGAGAATGTAGCAATTCTGGCTTACTTTACTCCCGTGGTGTGAAAGCCGTGCCCGCATGGTGCAGGCCGGTTTCTAGACGTCGGAGGGTCGAGTTCTGAGCGCACTTACCGTAGCGGGCGCTGATGGGTCCGCGAAAACAGGGGCAGGCGAAGTGACGCGCCCCGATCTTGGGAGCGAAGGTCGCCATTCCCTGATACTGCGCAGCCTTGAGGAAGATGTCGCGTCCGACATCGTGTCGATCTCGCTTGCGGGAAAGTCCTCGGAGGCTGACGTCATGGTGATCGCCTCAGGGCGGTCCAGCCGTCATGTGGCCGCGATATCCGACAAGCTGACAGACCGGCTCAAACATGAAGCAGGTGTCATCCCAAGGGTCGAGGGGAAAGCATCCGCGGACTGGATGTTGATTGATGCAGGCGATGTGATCGTCCACGTCTTCCGTCCGGAAGTGCGCGAGTTCTACCAACTCGAAAAGATGTGGGAGACCGCTCCGGACGCCGCTGCACGCACTGCTTCGAACTAAGTGCACGAACAGGGAGCTGCCTAGCGTTCGTTCCCAGGTCTGTGGATTTGATCACAGCCTGTACCATCCGGTACAGATCGTTGCACGGCGTGCGCAGTATTCTTGCGTCATCGAAGAAGTTGATGATGGGAGAAGACGATGCCGAACACGACAACCAACACACCCGTTCCTCTGACCGACGATGCCCTCGACACCGCTTCGGCCGGCACGATTCCCAAGAACATCGATTCCACAAGCCCGAGGTTGGCGGAGTTGCGTGCCAATGGCTTTTTCCGCCCCAACCCCTCGGGTGATGGCACGACCGAACATTTTCTGACCAGCATTCAAGAAGACGAACGCGGTCTCTGAACCCGCCAACTATGACTGGCGAACGTAAGATGACCATGATCCCGGAGGCTCTCTGCGGTCGCGATCTGGACGCCGTGCCCGAAGGGTCGCTGCGCGTCGATCCAAGCGAATATGAAGACTACGCGATCAACCGCGGTTTGATCTCCGCCGACTTCGAGGGAAGCGTGACGGTGCGAACACCGCATCAATTCGGCTCAGAAGTCGACCGCGACCTTCAAGCCACTGATTGATGAGGGAGGCTAGCATGACAGCTGCAAAACTTGACGACCGCGATTTGGACGCCGCGACTGGTGGTTTGATCTCCACCAAATGGGTGGATATGCCAACTCGCGACTTCAAGGCTCCAGACAACGAGATGGGTGTCCTTCAGTCAATCGAGGAGACCGAAACCGGGCTCTTCAGCGACACCCGCCCTCCGGCCCGAACGAGGGGCCAAGGCGACGTCTAGGTGAGCGGTTCATTCCGACGGGTAAACGAGCTTGCGCCGGAGAATGCACGAACAAGCCTGCTGACATCGCTTTGCCTGCAGGTGCATGCTTGGCCGGAACAATGACCAGTGGAGGCTTAGACCACGTGAAAGTCACCATCGCTGCCGTCGGCCGGCTCCGCAACGGACCGGAACTTGCTCTGATCGAAGACTATCTGGATCGCGCGAAGGCGACCGGTCGCGGGATGGCACTCGGCCCCTTCGAAATCCTCGAGATCGACGAGCGCAAGGCGCGCGATCAGGCCGCCCAGTCCGAACGTCTGCGCAACGCGATCCCTAACGGAGCCCGGGTCTTTGCACTGGATGAACGCGGGAGAACCTTCACCTCTCCGACCTTCGCCGACATGATCGCAAGGGATCGCGACAGTGGGGTTTCTGACCTCGCCTTCATGATCGGTGGCGCGGCCGGGCTGGATGCTGCTGCCCGGGCTCGTGCCGACCATTTGCTGTCCTTCGGCCCCATGGTCTGGCCGCACATGCTAGCGCGTGTGATGCTTGCGGAGCAACTATACCGCGCAACGGCCATCCTCGCCGGGACTCCCTATCATCGTGAATGACTAGCCCTTCGGGTGCCGGTGCATCACGCGTGCGAGCACGCTTTGGATGCACCCTACGAGGAACTCCCCCGCGAGCGCCGCGTAGGGTGTCATCCAATGCCACGCCTGCGTGGCGTGATGCACCCTTGATGCCCGTGACCCGGCTAGATACATGCAGACAACGCCATGAAGAAGCGGAGCGAGCAGTATGTCCCTGAAGCCGGTTGTCCTGTGCATTCTGGACGGATGGGGCCTGCGTGCGGAAACTGAGGGCAACGCCCCTACGCTCGCCACCACACCCAATTTCGACCGGCTTTGGGAGACCTGCCCGCACGCGCAACTGACGGCCCATGGCGAAGACGTCGGCCTGCCGCCAGGCCAAATGGGTAACTCCGAGGTCGGGCACACCAATATCGGCGCGGGTCGTGTGGTCTGGATGGACCTGCCCAAAATCGACAACGCCATTGAGTGCGGGGATTTCTTCGCCAATGCCTCGCTCGTTGCCTTCATGCAGAAAATGAAGGCGTCCGGCGGGACCGCGCACCTGATGGGCCTCGTCAGTCCCGGCGGCGTGCATTCGCACCAGCGCCATATCGCGGCTCTGGCAATGATCCTGTCCAAGGCTGCGATCCCGGTTGCCATCCACGCTTTCATGGATGGGCGCGACGTGCCGCCGAAATCGGGCCGGGAGGCCATGACCCAGTTGCTCAAGGACGTGGGCGGCATAGCCGGCGTGCGCATTGCCACCGTTTGCGGGCGGTTCTACGCCATGGACCGGGACAAGCGCTGGGACCGGGTCGAGCGGGCCTTCTTAGCCATGACCGATGGCGA
>JBCDID010000236.1:0-5891 GCA_038749355.1 Pseudomonadota bacterium
GACCCGAGAATCCGATGGCGGTGTGTCTAACACCCAGAGCCCTGAATCCTTCGCCCTTTGGCTGGAAGGCGGTTTCGAGAGCGGCGCGAGCTATGGTCTGGGCGCGCAGTTCCAATCCAGGGGTACTGGCGACACGGATGACCAACTCGGCTTCGCGTTCGGTTTGGCTCAGGCCTTCCCGTTCTCCGAGGACCGCGAAGCATCCCTGATGTTTGAAGGGGTGTACTTTCCCTCATTCGACGGCGCGGCGGAGTCGGCTTTCTACGGGACGGTCGGGGCCGAAGTGCCGGTCGGGCCCGTCGATTTGACCATGCTCTATTCTCTGCGTGACATTGAGGGTGCTCCGAACGACCAGGCCGCAACCATATCCGCAGGTTTCGGGATCATCGATGACCTGAGCGCCGAGATTGGTTACGTCTACACACGTGATGGCGGCGAGTATGCGCACACCGTCGGTGCAGTTCTGACCTACGAGTTTGGACTGCCCATGGAGTGAACGCCTACAACGGGCAGTCACTAACGCCGTTGATCCTGAGCGCGTGGCCGTATTGACGCGGCCACGCCCAGAGTCGGGTGCTGATCACGCTTTGCAATACGACCAGCGATCGTCCGCTCCGGAGGCCGCCATTCAAGTGGACCAATAACATCAGCTTGCTAAAGCAAGCAGTGCCGCACCCGGTCCATTTATCCAACCGCTAGTCCATACCGCTGGAACAGATGCCGCTTGGAAGGGGTGTTGGTGGGCGACCCTGGAATCGAACCAGGCATGGGTCTCCCCGGCGGAGTTACAGTCCGCTGCCGCACCTTGCAGCACGTCGCCCGTACGCTGCCTGAACGGCACCGCAACAGGCCGGTCAGATACGGTGCTGCCCATGGCTCTGTCAACAGGGAAACCGTGGCGCTGCCCATCGATTGCGGGTAAGCGGGGCCATGGACAGGAAACGACAAGCCAAACCGAAATGGGCCATCGAGCGGGACCGGCAGCGGCGCGCGGGGCCTGAGCCTGTGTGGCTCTTCGGCATGCACGCGGTGCGTGACGCGCTCACCAATCCGAGGCGGGAGAAGCGGCGTCTCATCCTGACCCGGAATGCCGCCGATCGCCTGGGCGATGCGGTGCAGGCTGGCGGGCTCGAGCCGGAGATTTCGGATGCACGCAAGTTCTCGGCGCCTCTGGATGCGCAGTCGGTGCACCAGGGTGCCGCCATCGAGGTCATGCCGCTCGACTGGGGCGATGTGTCGGAACGGTGCGCGCCGAGGCCGGACAACCCAAACCCGCTGCTTGTGCTGCTCGACAGGGTGACGGACCCGCACAATGTCGGTGCGATGCTGCGGTCGGCGGAGGTCTTCGGCGCGGATGCGGTGATCGCGCCGCGTCACCACTCGGCGCCAGAGACCGGCGCGTTGGCGAAATCCGCCTCTGGCGCGCTGGAACGCCAGCCTTATCTTCGCGTGCGCAATCTTGGCGACACGATGCAGATGTTGGCGGAAATGGGCTATGCGACCATCGGTCTGGCGGGCGAGGCGGAGCGCGATCTGGGCGAGGTTCTGGGCGCGCAGCAAGCAGCCCCGCTGGCGATCGTGCTTGGGGCCGAGGGGCCGGGATTGCGTGAGCGTACGCGGCAGCTTTGCACAACGTTGGCGCGAATCGGTCCGGGCCGTGAATTCGCCTCCTTGAATGTTTCTAACGCCGCTGCCGTGTCGCTCTACGCTGCAAGCACTTTTCGAGAGAAATTTTAATGCTTTTGAATCAAAGGGTTGCCGCAGAGTGGCTCACGATTTTGCGACAGAGGGTTACAGAATGTAAAGTTTCACCCCATATTCGTACCGTGGAGGCGAGCCCTGAACGAACTCGTCTCATACTCACTGTCCCTCGTTCCGACTTGATGTCCGCCGGCTTTCTCCCCCCAAGAGCACCCGGCGGACTTTTTTATGTGGCATCGCCGAGCCCGCGAGAATCGGGCGTGATCGGCCCATAAAATCTCGCCTTGCGGCGCGGCGCGTGTCATCAAGTGCGCATGGAAGAACGCCCCTATCCCGACCGGTACCTCATGGACGTCCTGGCCCGCGTCAGCACCATCGCTGCCGTTGGTGTATCCGTGAACGAGGTCCGGCCCAGCAATTATGTCGCCCGGTTCCTGAGCCGCCGCGGCTACACTGTCATTCCGGTAAACCCCGTCTATGCTGGGCAGGTGGCCTTCGGCCAGAAAGTCCGCAAGACCATGGGGCTCATCCCCAAGCGGAACAACCCCGTAGACATGGTCAACATCTTCCGACGCTCCGAAGAAGCGGGCCGGGTCGTCGACGAAGCGCTCGACAAGCTGTTGCACCGGGGTTTGCAGGTGATCTGGATGCAGATTGGCGTTGTGGACAAGAAGGCGGCCAAACGGGCCGAGGCCAAGGGGGTTGAGGTGCTCATGAACATATGCCCCAAGATGGAGTACCAGCGCATCGGCGGCGAGCTGCGCATGGGCGGCATCAACACCGGCATCGTGTCTGCGCGGATGCCAGTGATCGGACCCGGAACCGGCAGCTACTGATTCCGGATGTAAATTAAAAGGAACTGCGCTAGAGAGGCGTGAAATACCCGGCAGGCAGAAGGGAACAGAGATGGCCGAGAAGACATACGGGTTCGACACCCTCCAGATTCACGCGGGCGCCCGGCCCGATCCGGCACCCGGTGCGCGCCAGACGCCGATCTACCAGACGACGGCATACTGCTTCCGCGATGCCGACCATGCGGCCGCGCTGTTCAACCTGCAGGAAGTCGGCTTCATCTACTCGCGGCTGACCAACCCGACCGTGGCCGTTCTGCAGGAGCGCATCGCGACGCTCGAGGGCGGGGCAGGGGCGGTCTGCTGTTCCTCGGGCCACGCGGCACAGATCATGGCGCTCTTTCCGCTGATGCGCCCGGGCGACAACATCGTGGTCTCCAGCCGGCTCTATGGCGGGTCCGTCACCCAGTTCTCCCAGACCATCAAGCGTTTCGGCTGGGAGGCGAAGTTCGTTGACATCGACGACAAGTCCGCGGTCGAGAAGGCGATCACCCGCATGACGAAGGCGATCTTTTGCGAGACCATCGCCAATCCCGGTGGTCATGTCGCCGATCTGCCGAAGCTTGCCAAGATCGCCGATGCCCACAAGATCCCGCTGATCGTCGACAACATGACAGCGACGCCCTATCTCTGCCGCCCGATCGAGCATGGTGCGACCCTGGTCGTCCATTCCATGACCAAGTACCTGACAGGCAACGGCACCGTGACCGGAGGCTGCGTGGTGGATTCTGGAACGTTCGACTGGATTGGTGCCGGAAAGCACCCGAGCATGATCGAGCCCGAGCCCGCCTATCACGGCATGGTCTTCGCCGAGACTTTCGGCCCGCTTGCCTTCACCTTCCACGGGATCGCCGTGGGTCTGCGCGATCTTGGCATGACGCTGAATCCGCAGGCCGCGCACTACACTCTGATGGGCATCGAGACGCTCTCTCTGCGCATGGAACGCCATGTCGAGAATGCCGAGAAGATCGCCAAGTGGCTGGACAAGCATAAGCTCGTCAAGGCGGTGACCTATGCGGGCCTCAAGTCCTCACCCTCGGCCAAGGTGGCCAAGAAGGTGGTGCCGGGCGGTGCCGGTGCGCTGTTCACGATCCAGCTCAAGGGCGGCTACGAGGCGTGCGTGAAGTTCATCAACGCGCTCGAGATCTTCTCTCACGTCGCCAATCTCGGCGATGCGCGGTCGCTGGCAATCCACTCGGCCTCCACGACGCACAGGCAGTTGACCTCCGCGCAGCGCAAGGCGGCGGGAGCAGGCGATGACGTGGTGCGTCTGTCCATCGGGGTCGAGGATGCGGACGATCTGATGGGCGATCTCGATCAGGCATTGGCCGCCGCGCACGCCAAGTAGGGCGTCGAGGTAAACGGAGTTTGGGGGCGAGCCCCCAAACATTCCCCTGTCTCGCTTCCTCGCATGCGGCTCGGTCGCTCGGGCGGGCGCCCGGAGCCGCCGTTCCGCCCGGAGATCTGATGTCGCTTAGTGAGTTCGATTTTGATCTGCCCGAGGCGTTGATCGCGCTCCGCCCCGTGCGGCCGCGGCCTGCGTCCCGCATGCTTGTGGCGGACCATGCAGGCGAGCATGATGCACATGTCTCCGATCTGCCGGATTGGTTGCGTCCCGGCGATATGCTGGTCTTCAACGACACGCGTGTGATCCCGGCCCGGCTGTTCGGCGAACGGCATCGGGAAACCCGGGATGGCCCCGGGACGGCCAGGGTCGAAGTGACCCTCAACCGACGTGAAGGCCCCGAGGTGTGGTCGGCGCTTGCGAAACCTGCCAAACGGCTGGCCAAAGGGGATCGGATCCGGTTCGGACAGCTGACCGCCGAAGTTCTGATCCGGGAGGGGGGCGAGGTCCATCTGCGGTTCGACCGTGCGGCTGCTGAACTGGATGCCGCTATTGCCGAGACAGGGGTCATGCCGTTGCCACCCTACATCGCGCAGCGCCGTGCTGCCGACGATCAGGACAACGAAGACTACCAGACCGTCTTTGCCGAGAAGCCAGGTGCCGTGGCCGCGCCAACCGCCAGCCTGCATTTCGACAGCGCGCTGCTGGCCCGGCTGGCCGAGAGCGGCGTTCTGTCCACGCGGCTGACCCTGCATGTCGGTGCGGGGACGTTCCTGCCGGTCAAGGTGGACGATCCCGCCGACCACAAGATGCATGCCGAATGGGGAGAGATCGCGCCTGACGCGGCCGAGGCCATGAATGCGGCGCGTGCGGCGGGCGGGCGCCTGATCGCTGCGGGCACCACGGCGCTCCGCCTGCTGGAGAGTGCCGTCGATTCGCAGGGCCGGATCCGCCCCTGGCACGGCGAGGCCGACATCTTCCTGCGCCCCGGGCACCGCTTTCGCGCGGTCGACGGGCTGATGACGAACTTTCACCTGCCGCGTTCCACGCTTTTCATGCTGGTCTCGGCGCTCATGGGGACCGGCCGCATGCAGCATGTCTATGCCCATGCGATTGCCGCCCGGTACAGATTCTATTCTTACGGGGACAGTTCGTTACTGCTCCCCTGACCGGGAGCGCTGCCCGCCCCGACGCCGTCAGCCCTGACGATGCCGGATGATGTTCTGGTACCAGGTGCTCGGTCCGAGGTCCGCAACCTGTTGTTCCAAGCCCGGTCTGCCGAGCCCGCCCTGGCCAGTTGTGGCGGAGGCGAGACATACGATCTGCGCGCTCGACAGGCCGGGATTGTTGAAGATCAGCCTGCTCAGGTTCAGTTGCACCCGGGACGAAAGGGGTGCCGGGTTCGATGCGCCAACGATTCCTGTCGGCAGAGCAGGCGCGGCCGCCAGCGGTTGTACCAAACGTGCTGCGAGGCGCGGGTCATGTGTGGTTGCGGATGCGGGCTGCGGCGCTTGATCCGAGGGTTGGGTCGCCGCTGGCCCGCCACGCGATGCAGGTCCCAGCGGGCTGGTCGCCTCAGCGGTTCTTCCGGTGGGCGTCGACGCAAATGCCTCGGGCGCGACAGCAAAATCGGACGGGATCAGATCGTCCATATACCCGGTCCAAGCTGCATCGGACATGCCGGGCACGTTCTCCGAGTGGAACTCCTGCGCGAACTCGGTGGTTGCCTGCTCAATTGGCCGCGCATAGGCCGGCAGATCGTCCAAGGGGTTGGGTACCGGAGTCCGCGCAGCCGTGCCGGAGACCGTGGGAACCTCGTCCGGTGGAGGGGCCGGGGGCAGGGATACCGGTGGCTGCAGCCCTGCCTGCACCAAGGGATCCGGGACTTTGTGACCTTCACCCACCAACCGAGCGGTCATGTGCTGCAACGGGTCCAGCCGCGCGCCTGCTGCGCGTTGTTCCTGGGCAAGCCGGGCTGCCGTCTCGACCGCCTC
>JBCDID010000237.1:0-5853 GCA_038749355.1 Pseudomonadota bacterium
CGCTTCTCTCTCAAGACCTGTCCCGCCACTTGTTCACAATCGGATAGCGGCGGTCGAGCCAGAAGGCCCGCGCGGTGAGTTTCACCCCCGGGGCGCTCTGAAAGCGCTTGTATTCGTTGATGTAGAGGAGGTGCTGCACCTGCATCACGGTCTCGCGCTCGAAACCGCTCGCGATGATTTCCTCGGTCGAGAGCTGTTCTTCCACCAGTTGCCGCAGGATCTCATCCAGCACGTCATAGGGCGGCAGCGTGTCCTGGTCTGTCTGGTCCGGGCGCAGCTCAGCCGAGGGCGGTTTTTGCAGGATATTCAGCGGGATGACCTCGCCCGCTGGACCTTTCATCCAAGGATGATGTTCGGCATTGCGCCAGCGACAGCATTCGAACACACGGGTCTTGTAGAGGTCCTTGATCGGGTTGTAGGCGCCGTTCATGTCGCCATAGATCGTGCAATAGCCGACCGCGACCTCGGACTTGTTGCCGGTGGTCAGGAGCAGTTCACCGAACTTGTTCGACATGGCCATGAGGTAGAGGCCGCGCAGGCGCGATTGCAGGTTTTCCTCGGTGGTGTCGGGATCCAGGCCGGTGAAGAAGGGCGCAAGCGTGTCCTCGATGGCTTGCACTCCATCCGCGATTTCAATGGTCTGCAACTGGCAGCCAATGCGGTTCGCGAGGTCCTCGGCATCCGTCAGCGAACCCTCCGACGAGTATTTGGACGGCAGACGCACGCAGCGGACGTTCTCCGGCCCCAGCGCGTCCACAGCTACGGTCGCCACTATCGCGGAGTCGATGCCGCCAGACAGCCCTAGCAGCACCTTCTTGAACCCGGATTTCAGCACATAGTCCCGCGTCGCATCGACCATGGCGCGGTAGTCGAGCGCCCAGGGCTCCGGCACTGGCGCCAGATCGGATTGCTCGATCCGCCAGCCGTCGTCCGTACGCACCACGTCGATCAGCCGGGAATGTCCATCAAAGAAAGGCAGTTGCGCAGCGAGCTTGCCGCCCGGGTTCAGCGCAAAAGACCCGCCGTCGAAGATCTGGTCATCCTGCCCGCCGATGAGGTTGAGGTAGACGACAGGCAGCCCCGTCTCGACCGTGCGCGCCACCATGTGGCCCATGCGGATGTCGTGCTTGCCGCGGTGATAGGGGGAGCCGTTGGGCGAGATGAGGATCTCGGCGCCGGCCTCCTCCAGCGTCTCGGCCACGTCCCCGAACCAGAGGTCCTCGCAGATGGGGAAGCCGACGCGGCAGCCGTTGATCTCGATGGGGCCCGGGGCGGGGCCTTGGAGGTAGAGGCGCGCCTCGTCGAAGACCCCGTAATTCGGGCGGTGATGTTTGCGGAACGTCGCGCGGACCTTGCCGTCCTGACAGAGCATCAGCGCGTTGTAGGCGCCTGCGTGGTCCTGCCCGGGCTCGGTCGTCATTCCCGGTATTGGCGCCCCTAATGCGATGGCTGTGCCGCCCATTCGTGTGGCCTGTGCAAGAATGTCGATGGCCACCTGGCAGTCGCGGAGGAAGGCCGGGCGCACGGAGAGGTCGAGCAACTGGTAGCCGGAGAGGAACATCTCGGGCAGGACGACGAGGTCCGCGCCCGCTGCCTCGCCCTCGGCCAGAGCCGCCTGTGCGCGCACCAGATTGCCCGCGATATCGCCCGCGATGGGATTCGCCTGTACAAGCAGCACGCGCAGACGGTCGGGATCGGACATTGGGGGCTCCTCGCGCAGACAGATCGGTGGTTTTAGGCATCACCGGCCCGCCGAGCAAGAAAAGCTGGCGCAAACCCGGCTTGCGTCGACACAACGCGTTGAGTTGTCCGTTGTCACGCAGCACCTTCCGCCATAAAGTGATGGTTAACCGCCTGACAAAAGGCGCAAAGGGCCAGGCTAAGGCACAGTGAGGCACAAGGATATGATCCGGACCACAGCGATTTTTCTGGCGGCGCTCGGCGTAGCAGGCTGCGCGACCGAAGACATTCCATTTCTGGCGGACAATGAAGGCGCTGTCGCGGATGCCGGCGTGCAAGCCCCGCTGGCCGAAGCGGACGATCTTGGAGACTTCCCGGAGGTCAAGGACGGCACCACGATCACCTTTGACGGGGGCGCGACCTACACCGGCGAGATCAAGGACGGCAAGCAGAACGGCAAGGGCACCTATACCTCGCCCGATGGCTTTGTCTACACGGGCGACTGGAAAGACGGTCTCTTTGACGGGCGCGGTCAGGCTGCCTATCCGGACGGCTCGACCTACCGGGGTGACTTCTCGGCGGGCAAGCCGGATGGCGAAGGCTCCATCACATATGCGGACGGCAGCACCTACACAGGTGACTGGGCCGCCGGAGCGATCTCGGGCCAGGGCGTGTCCACACGACCCGATGGCTACCGCTATGAAGGTGCCTGGGTCGACGGCGTCCAGCAAGGCGAGGCCCGTATCACCTACCCGGACGGCGCCGCCTATGAAGGCACAGTCGCCGATGGAAAGAGCGACGGCGCGGGAACACTGACCCTGCCGAGCGGCTTCTCCTACACCGGCGCATTCGTGGACGGCATCATCACGGGCGACGGTGCTGCAACCTACGCCAATGGCGACCGCTACGAAGGCAGCTTCGTCGGCGGAGAGCGCCAGGGCGAAGGCACCGCGACCTACTCGGATGGCAGCACCTACACCGGCAGCTTCGCCGACGGTGTGCGCAGCGGACAGGGGATGTACAAGAGAGCCGATGGCTTTACCTATGAAGGTGAATGGCAGAACGGCCAGATTAACGGCACAGGCGTGGCCGTGTTCCCGAACGGGACGCGGCTGGAAGGAGAGTTCCGCGACGGCCAGTTCGTCGGCTAATCGCGAAAGAAACATCCGGTGCGCAGTAGTGGCGCCCGGACGAGACGGGGGAACGGGCAATGAAGCAACTGGCCAACGCGTGTATGGCAGTGCTTGTGACCGTAGGCTTCGCGCAAGCGCAGTCGACGGATGCGGAGACCACGACCAAGGAGTACGACTCGGGCGCGGTCTACCAGGGGCAATTCAAGGACGGGAAACAGCACGGAGAGGGCACCTACACCGCCCCTGACGGCTATGAGTACACAGGCCAGTGGGTCGAGGGCGTCATCCAGGGCAAGGGTCGCGCGAACTTCCCCAATGGCTCGGTCTACGAGGGCGACTTCCAGGACGGCGTGCCTGATGGGCTGGGCAAGATCACGTACGCTAATGGTGGCTCGTATGAGGGCACCTGGGTCGAGGGCGTCATCCAGGGCAAAGGCCAGGCCGTGTATCCGAACGGCATGACCTATGAGGGCGAGTTCAAGAACTCGGCTCATAGCGGCTATGGCGTCATGGTCCGGGAGAACGGCTATCGTTACGAGGGCGATTGGGTCGAAGGGACCCAGGAAGGCCAGGGCCGCGTCACTTATCCGGACGGTGCTGTCTACGAGGGCGGCTTTGTGGGTGGCCTGCGTGAGGGCGCGGGCTCGATCACGCTGCCTGATGGGTTCACCTATACCGGCCAGTGGCAGGCAGGCCAGATCACCGGCAACGGTGAAGCTACTTATGCAAACAATGACAAATATATAGGCGATTTTCTTGACGGAAATCGTCACGGCAAAGGAATGGCGACCTATGCCTCCGGCGACGCCTACGAGGGCGACTTCCTGAACGGTGACCGGCATGGCAAGGGCAAGTTCACCGGGGCCGATGGCTACATCTACGAAGGCGACTGGATCGAAGGCCGGATCGAAGGATTGGGCAAGGCGGCCTACCCCAACGGTTCGAGCTATGAAGGCCAGTTCATGAACGGTACGCCCGAGGGCAAAGGCAAGATCACCTATGCCGATGGCGGCTACTATGAAGGCGACTGGGTCGGTGGCGTGATCACCGGACAGGGTCTGGCGAAGTATGCCAATGGCTCCGTCTACGAAGGCGCGTTCATCGACGCCAAGCACGAAGGCAACGGCAAGATGACCTATGCCGACGGGCACGTCTATGAAGGAACCTGGGAAGGCGGCAAGCAGGCCGGGACCGGCAAGATCACCTATCCCGATGGCGCGGTCTACGAAGGTGCGTTCGTCGACGGCAAACGGCAGGGTGACGGCAAGCTGGTGCTGCCCGACGGTTTCACCTATGTGGGCGGCTGGGAAGATGGCGAGATCCATGGCGAGGGCGAAGCGCGCTATGCCAATGGCGACGTCTATCGCGGTGCGTTCCTCAACGGCCGCCAGCACGGGTTCGGCGTCATGACCTACGCATCCGGTGCCGAGTACAAGGGGTACTGGGTCGACGGGCGCCGGGACAAGGAAGCCGAGGGCGAAGAGGCCCAGTCCACGAACAACTGAGCTGCACTGGGGTGGGCTGGCGCTCACCCTACCCCGCTCGCAAACTCCCTTCGAAACAACGGCTTACCCGGAAATCACAAGAATGCGATTTCCGTGTGCGCGGGGTTTTGCGCGTCGATCCGGCACCTATCTGCGGATAGGCAATCACGCCCCAAATTCCTGATCGACACGGAGCCTTGCATGCCCCTCCCCACCAAGCCCGCGCCTGCCCTGTCCGTCCCGCTGTTGTCCTGCGGCACGTGGACGCTTTCCGAACAGACCCCCGAGAACTTCACCATCGTCGTCTTCTACCGCGGCAAGCACTGCCCGATCTGCAAGACTTACATGAAGGAGATCGAGGCGACCCTGCCCCAGGCTGCCGACCAAGGCGTTGAAGTCGTGGCCGTTTCCATGGACACTCAGGAACGCGCGCAGGCAACGTTGGAGGAGATCGGGACCAAGGATCTCAAGATCGGGTACGGGCTTTCCGAGGCTTCGGCCCGCGAATGGGGGCTCTACATCTCCTCGCAACGCGCAGGTTCCGCCGAGCCGGAGGTCTTCGCCGAGCCCGGTCTGTTCGTCATCAAACCAGACGGGACCATCTTCTTCGCCCAGACCCAGTCGGCCCCGTTCACACGGCCCGACTTTGCCAAGCTACTCGGCGGGTTGAACTTCGTGGTCGAGAACAACTACCCGGCGCGCGGTGATCTGACCGAAGCCGCCTGATCTGACGCCTGCGCCCGGAGGGTTGGCCCTTCGGGCGCCGGTGCATCACGCGTGCAAGCACGCTTTGGATGCACCCTACGCGGCGCGTCGATTGCCGCCGTTGCGCCTGCGGGGACGGCGGCGGTTGTTGCCGGGTTTCCCCTTCTTCGGTTCCACCGCGACAGCCCAAGCATCGCCGGACGCCACCGGGATCCGGTTCTTCATGGTCCGCTCGATGTCGCGCAGCTCGCCCATCTCGTGCTCGGCGCAGAAGGAGATCGCGATCCCCTCGGCACCTGCCCGCGCCGTCCGCCCGATCCGGTGCACATAGTTGTCCGGCACGTTCGGCAGGTCGAAATTGTAGACATAGGCCACGTCATCAATGTGGAGCCCTCGCGCAGCCACGTCTGTGGCCACCAGCACCGTGATCTGGCCGGACTTGAAGCCTACAATCGCGCGGTCGCGCTGGCCCTGGCTCTTGTTGCCGTGAATGGAGGCCGCGTCAAAGCCCGCCTTCACGAGATCCTTCATCAGCTTCTCCGCCCCGTGCTTGGTGCGGTGGAAGACCAGAGCGCGCTCGCCCTTGTGTTCGCCCAACAGCTTGATGAGCAGCGCCTTCTTGCCCGGTTGCGGGACGAAATGCAGCGACTGCTTCACCTTGTCGGCAGCCTTGCCGGGGCGGGCGGCCTCGACGCGTACAGGATCGCGCAAGTAGGCCCCCGCGATCTCGCCCATCTGCTTTGGCATCGTTGTCGAGAACAGCATGGTCTGGCGATCCTCCGCCAGCAGGGGTGCGATCTGGCGCAGCGCATGGATGAAGCCCATGTCGAGCATCTGGTCGGCCTCGTCCA
>JBCDID010000238.1:0-5817 GCA_038749355.1 Pseudomonadota bacterium
CGTCCATGAAGCACTCGGACAAGACGTTCATGGGCATGACCACCAGCCCGAAGAACGCCGAGGACGTACTGGATATGGCAGCGATCCTGTTCGGCGCCGAGTTCATGGAGACGCACCCGGTCGTGACAGGCAACTGCAACGGCAACTCGCCGCTTGTCTGGGACGAGGTGATGCTGGGCGCGATGCGGGCGTTCAACAGGCGCAATCAGCCGGTGCTCTGTTCGCCCTTCGTGCTGGGTGGGGCGAACACACCTGCCTCGACTGCGCCCACGGTGGCGCAGCTCAACGCGGAGGCGCTGTCGGCGCTCGCCTACACGCAGGTTGTCCGCAAGGGCTGTCCGGCGATCTATGGCCACTACCTTGCCACGGTCTCGATGAAATCCGGAGCCCCCATGGCGGGCACCCCCGAGATCTCACTGATGAACATGATGATCGGTCAGATGGCGCGGCTTTATGGCGTGCCCTGGCGGACTTCCAACACGCTGGGGGGCGCGAAATTGCTGGACGCCCAGGCAGGCTATGAGAGTGCCACGACGCTGATGGCGGTGATGATGGCGGGGGCCAACTACATCTGGCATTCGGCCGGGTGGAACGAGGCCGGGATGCACTGCTCGACCGCCAAGTTCATCGTCGATGCCGAGCAATGTGCCATGGCCTACCGCATGGCCGAGGGCATCCGCTGGGATGACTTCGACGAGGCGTTGGCGGCGGTTACAGATATCGGCCCTGGCGGACATTATCTGGGCCACCCGCACACGCAGGCGAACTTCCAGCGCGCATTCTTCATGCCGGAGATGTTCGACAACAACTCCATTGAGCAATGGACGGCGGAAGGCGCGGTGCAGACGCCGGAACGGGCCCTTGCAAAGGCGCACGAGTTGCTGGCGGCATACGAGGAGCCCAAGCTGGACGAAGGCGTGGACGAGGCGCTGCACGACTACATCGCCCGGCGTGAACGCGAGATCCCGGCAGCGGATGCGCTGAACAATGAGCACTGAGGGCAGCTTCATCTGGTGCGATCTCAGCGCCTACAGACCACTGGTGGCGCAGGCGTTCCATGCGGCGGTGCTCGGCTGGGACTTCCACGAGGAGGGCGGCTATGCCTATGGCAGCCTGGATGAGACCCCGGTCGCGGCCATCTACCAGATGCCGCCGAAGTTCATGGATATGGGCTTGCCGTCTTTCTGGATGTCCTACATAGCGGTGGAGGACGTCGCGCGCACGGTGGAGCTGGCCCGTGCCCAGGGTGGTCGGGTCGAACTGGCAGCCGACGACCATGCGCTGATACGCGATCCTCTTGGGGCGGGGTTCACAGTGCATTCCGCCGCACTGGAGGAGTTCGGCCCTCCGAGGCAGGGAGTGGGACAGCGGACCGGGCATGACCTGTTCTGCTCGGATATCTCAGTGGTCGCACCCTTCTACGAGGCGCTGTTTGGCTGGAAGTTCGACAGAACTGAGCCCAACTGCCACGTGATCCGCTCCCGCACGGGCGCGCCGCTGGCATTGGCGCATGAACTTCCGGATGAGCAGCGCGGTAAGGAACAATACTGGGCTGTGCGCTTCGGCGTGTGGGATCTGGCGGCATCGACGGAACGTGCGAGGGAAGCCGGGGCGGCGGATTTGCTACCTGTACAGCTTCCCGATGGGCCGTCTACCTTCCTGTTTGACCCGGACGGCGCGGCCTTTCTGATCGAGGAGGTGACGGGATGACACGACTGGCGGGTTTGAACGCGATGGTTACGGGGGCGGCCTCGGGCTTCGGGCGCGGCATCGTGGAGGCGTTCGCCGCCGAAGGCGCGGCAGTTTTGGTCACGGATCTCGACGGGGTTGGGGCCGAGGCCGTGGCTGCTAACCTCCGCGCGGGCGGGGCGAAGGCCGAGGGCATGGCCGTGGATATCACTGATATGGCCTCGTTGGAAGCAGGCGTCGCGCGGGCGGAAGAGGCCTTCGGTACGCTCTCCACCATGGTCGCCAATGCCGGGATCGGGCAGCGCCCGGCGCGTGCGTCCGAAACCCCGGCAGACGAGATGCGCCGCCAATACGAGGTCAACGGGATCGGTCCCGCGCTGACCTGTCAGGCGGCGATCCCGGCGCTGCGACGTCATGGCGAGGGCGCGTCCATCATCCTGACCGTCTCGGCCATCGCCCTGACTGCGCGTCCCGAGTTTTGCGCCTATGGGATGGCGAAGTCAGCGTCTTCCTACTTCCTGAAGTCGCTGGCGCTCGATCTGGCACCCGAGGGCATCCGGGTCAACGGGCTCTACCCCGGCGTCTCAGACACGCCCATGTTCGGCGAGTTCTCGGACGGGGATCTGAGCAAGGCTGCGGGCTTTGCCGCCGCCCTGCCCATGGGCCGGATGCCCAAGCCCGTGGATGTCGGTGCTGCGGCAGTGTTCCTGGCTGCTCCCGGCGAGGCAGGTATTCTCACGGGCGTCGCGCTCCCTGTCGATGCGGGCCGCACCATATGACGCTTGGCGGCAAGCACGCCTTGGTCACCGGGGCCAGGGGCGGGATCGGCTCGGCCATTGTCGCGCGCCTTTCGGCGGACGGGGCTCGGGTCACGGGCACCGACGTTGAGGACTCCGACATCGATGGTGACCTGATGGACCCGGTCTTTTGCGACGCCCTGCCGGGGATGGCAGCGGCGCGGATGGGCGGGCTCGACATTATGGTCAACAATGCGGGCATCATCACCCGCGGCAAGATCACCGAGACGACGGACGACGACCTCGCCCGCTCGCTCGCCATCAATGTCGAGGCGCCGTTCCGCACCTGCCGCGCGGCGATCCCACTGATGCAGGGCGGCGGGGCCATCGTGAACGTCGCCTCCTGCTGGGGCGTGCATCCCGGCCCCAACCACCCGATCTACTGCATGACCAAAGCGGCGGTGGCATCGCTGACCCAGTGCCTCGGCCAAGACCACGCGCATCAGGGCATCCGCGTCAACGCCGTGTGCCCTAACGAGGTGAACACGCCGATGATCCGCTCGGGCTTCGAGATCCGGGGACTTGACGCGGACAAGGCTTTGGCGGAGTTGAACGCCTCGGTGCCGCTCGGGCGCATCGCCGAACCCGAGGACATTGCCGGCGTGGTGGCGTTTCTTGTCTCGGATCCGGCGCGCTACAAGTGCGGCGCGCTGGTCGAGGTGAATGGCGGGAAACCGGTCGGATGAGCTTTGAAGGGAAGGTCGCGCTGGTCACCGGCGGGCGCTTGGGCATCGGGCGGGCCACGGCGGATGCGCTGGCCGCCAAGGGCGCGCGGGTCTTCACGGCGCAACGGAGCGCGGATGACCGGCACGAGGGCATCGCGGCTGACCTGTCCGACCCCTCGGCACCCCAGGCCGTCATAGCCGAGGTGGTGGCACGCGCGGGGCGGTTGGATATGCTGGTGAACAGTGCGGGGCTGATGCGCGAGGGCACGGCGCTCGAGATGGCCGCCGAGGACTGGGCCGAGACGTTGGCCGTGAACCTCACCGCGCCCTTCCTGATGATCAAACACGCCCTGCCCCACTTGATCGCGGTGCGCGGCGCCATCGTGAACGTGGGCTCGATCGAAGGATTGGGGTCGAACCCCCGACACCCGGCCTATTGCGCGTCGAAGGCGGGTCTGCACGGGCTGACCCGCGCCATCGCCGTCGACCACGGGCCGGAGGTGCGCTGCAACGCCGTCGCGCCCGGCTGGATCGACACCGAGTTGAACGAGGCGTTCATCGAGAGCCTCGGTGACCCGGCGGAGTTCCGCGCCAAGGTCGGCGGTATTCATCCCGCGGGCCGCACGGGCGCGCCGGAGGAAGTCGCCAACCTGATCGTCTGGCTGGCCGGGCCCGAGGCGAGTTTCGTCACCGGCCAGGTCTTCACCATCGACGGCGGGCGCACCGCAAAGCTGAGCCTGCCATGAAAATCACGCGGCTGCCCAAGGATACCGGCCCTGCGGCATGGAGCGAACTACTCGGTCCCGCCGATGCGCTGCACCCGTTGGAGGACGACCTGACGGCCGATTGGCTAGTGATCGGGGCGGGGTTCGCCGGATTGGCGGCGGCGCACAGGCTGACGCTGCTCCATCCCGGGGACAGCATTGTCGTGCTCGACGCCGTGGGCATTGGCGAGGGACCCGTGGGGCGGAACTCCGGGTTCATGATCGACCTGCCGCATGTGCTGACCTCGGGCGATTATACGGGCGAGGACCACTCGGACCGGGCCGAGACCGAGGCCAACCGCGCGGCGATCCGCTTCGCGTTGGAGACGGCGGCGGCCTATGGCCTGCCCGAGGAGGCGATCCGTGTCGCGGGCAAGGTCAATGGTGCGGCGACTGCAAAGGGACAGGCGCACAACCAGAGCTATGCGCGGCATCTGGAGGCGATTGGCGAGCCCTACCGGCTGCTGGATGCCGCCGACATGCGGGCTCTGACCGGATCGGAATACTATCTTGGCGGTCTGCACACACCGGGTACGGCCATGCTGCAACCGGCCATGTATGCGCGTGGGATCGCAGCGGGCCTCGTCAGCAACCGCGTGCGCGTCCATGACCGGACACCCGTGCAGGAGCTCGCGCGATCCGGGGGCAGCTGGACCGCGCGCACGCCGCGCGGCGCGATCACGGCACCGCGCGTGATCCTCGGCGTGAACGGCCATGTCGAGAGCTTCGGCGGGTTCCGGAACCAGTTGATGCACGTGATGCTCTACGGCTCGATGACGCGGCCGCTGACGGATGGGGAGATCGCGGCACTCGGCGGCGAGGCCACCTGGGGCATCACCCCCTCCGATCCGATGGGCACCACGGTGCGGCGGATCGCGGATACGGGCGGGCACCGGATCATCGTGCGCAACCGGTGCACCTATGCGCCCTCCATGGAGCTGGCCGGGGACGATATCGGCGGCATCGGACGGGATCACGACCGGTCCTTCATCAATCGCTTTCCCGGCCTCGCGCATGTCGAGATGGAGTACCGCTGGGCCGGTCGGCTCTGCCTGTCGCGCAATGACGCGCCCGCTTTCGGCGAGATCGACGAGGGGCTTTTCGCCGCCTGTTGTCAGAACGGGTTGGGCGCGGCCAAGGGGACCTATAGCGGGATTGCCGCCGCGGATCTGGCCTCGGGTCAGGATACGGCGTTCACCCGGCACATGGCCGCGAAACCCGCGCCGCAGCCCCTGATGCCCGCGCCGCTGATGCGCGTCGGCGCACCTGCCACCATCCGATGGCGGGAGTACATGGCGGGCCGCGAGCTCTGACAGGGGTCGCAATGGTGCCCTTCGGGCCCCGGTGGAGGCAGAGCCTCCACACCACCGAGGTACATCCGGCAAGATGAAGAGAGAGGGGCGCGTGCGCGACGACTCGGGCTCTGGCTCCCACTGGGCGGGATGGCCCGCACAGAATGCCACGCTGGACCTACAGACCCCGGCCGAATCGGGTATTCAGGCCGCAATCCGTAACTCCGACCATCCGGGAGACAGCGCCATGAACATGACGACCGAAGAAGCCTTCGTCAAAACCCTGCAACGCCACGGGATCGAACACGCCTTCGGGATCATCGGCTCGGCCATGATGCCGATCTCGGACCTGTTCCCCAAGGCGGGCATCACGTTCTGGGATTGCGCGCATGAAGGCTCGGCGGGGATGATGTCCGATGGCTACACTCGCGCCACCGGCAAGATGTCCATGATGATCGCGCAGAACGGCCCCGGCATCACCAACTTTGTGACCGCTGTGAAGACTGCTTACTGGAATCATACGCCGCTGCTGCTGGTGACGCCGCAGGCAGCGAACAAGACGATCGGTCAGGGCGGATTTCAGGAAGTTGAACAGATGAAGCTGTTCGAG
>JBCDID010000239.1:0-5796 GCA_038749355.1 Pseudomonadota bacterium
CGGATGATCTCGATCACGCGGTCGAGGTTGAGGAAGGCGATGATGTAGCCCTCAAGCACTTCCAACCGGTGCGCGATCTTGTCGAGCCGGTGCGCGGCACGGCGCAACAACACGGCGCGGCGGTGGTTGAGGAATGCCCAGAGGACCTCGCGCAACCCGCAGACCTTGGGCGTCCGCCCGTCGATCAGCACATTCATGTTCAGCGGAATGCGCACCTCCAGATCCGAGTGCTTGAACAGCGTCTCCATCAGCAGCGCGGGCTGCACGGTGCGCGATTTCGGCTCCAACACGAGGCGGACATCCTCGGCGCTCTCGTCCCGCACATCGCCCAGGATCGGAATTTTCTTCTGATTGATGAGGTCCGCGATCCGTTCGACCAGCTTGGACTTCTGCACCTGATAGGGAATTTCGGTGACGATGATCTGGTACTGGCCGCGGCCGAGGTCCTCTTCGTGCCAGTTGGCGCGCAGGCGAAAGCCGCCCTTGCCGGTCTCGTAGGCGTCGAGGATGTTCTCGCGCGGCTCCACCAGCACCCCGCCTGTTGGGAAGTCGGGACCGGGGATCATCTCGACCAGGGTTTCAGTCCGCGCGTTCGGGTGGCGGATCAGGTGTTGCAAGGCCTCGCAAAGCTCGCCGACGTTATGGGGCGGGATCGAGGTCGCCATGCCTACGGCGATGCCCGCAGCGCCATTGGCGAGCAAGTTGGGGAAGGCGGCGGGCAGAACCTCCGGCTCTTCATCCTCATTGGAGAAGGTGAGCTTCAGGTCAACCGCGTCCTCGTCCAAACCCTCAAGTAGGGCCTGCGCAACGGCGGTCATCTTGGCCTCGGTATAGCGGTAGGCCGCCGCACCATCGCCATCGATATTGCCGAAATTGCCCTGGCCGTCGATGAGCGGGTAACGCAGCGAGTAGTCCTGCGCCGCGCGCACCAGCGCGTCATAGACCGACTGATCCCCATGGGGGTGGTACTTGCCGATCACGTCACCGACGATACGCGCCGACTTCTTGTAGCCCTGATCTGGGTTGAGGCGCAGTTGCCGCATGGCCCACAGGATCCGCCGATGCACGGGCTTCAGCCCATCGCGGGCGTCCGGCAGTGCCCGGTGCATGATCGTCGAGAGCGCGTAGGTGAGGTATCGTTCGCCGAGAGCACGGGCCAACGGCTCCGCCACTACACCCTTCATATCGTCGTCATCAAGAAGATCAGCCATAGATGTTGTGTACTCCTGACGCGGCCATGGGTCCAGAGGAGAGCGCAAAGACCGCGCATAAAGACGGCCGGAACCCCCCGGTTACGGCAATGCGCGCTTCTCGCCATGGTCGTCGATGGCGACAAACGCGAACCGGGCCACCGTCACCTTGTGCGGCTCCTCCGCTCCGAGATGCTGGGCCCAGACCTCGATCTGGATACCCATGCTGGTCCGGCCCTCCTGCACGAGATCAGAGTGGATAGATACCACGTCACCGACCCGAACCGGCTGATGAAACTGCATGGCGTCCACGGCGACCGTCGCGACGCGCCCTTTGGCCCGACGACGCGCAAGGACGCTAGCGCCGAGGTCCATCTGCGCCATCAGCCAGCCGCCAAAGATGTCCCCATTGGCGTTCGCGTCCGCCGGCATCGCGATGGTCTGGAGCGTCACCTCACCGCGCGGCGCTTCGGCCTCAGTGTCCACCGGCGCCCTCGGCCAAGACAAAACGCTTGTCGCAGTAGCCGCACTCGACCCAGCCCGAGTCGCCAATCGTCAGCCAGACCCGTGGATGTCCCAATGCGCCTCCGCCGCCATCACAGCACACGCGCCGCATTGCAACATACTCGATTTCCGGTGCGTCGGTGGTGTCCGCAGCCATGCCTAGCTCCTCATCCGGGTCCCGGCATCATATTCATTCGCACCGCTGCGGCAAGCGGGCCCAATGTCACGTCTGAGGCGAGCCCGGCGGTCCGGCGAAGACCTCTTTCACGGCCTCCATGGAGACGTAAGTGGAAGTCTGCACGACGTGCGGCAGGCGGGAGATCTCCTCGGCCAGCACGAGCCTGTACTCTTCAATATCGCGGGTCCGGACCTTCAGCAGATAGTCGAAACCGCCCGCGATCATGTGGCATTGTTCGACCGCAGGAATGCGCTGGATCGCCCGGTTGAACGCCGAAAGAGCGGTCCCGACCGTCGATCCCAGCTTCACCTCCACAAAGGCCACGTGCGCCCGGTCCAGCTTATCCTGCGCCAGAATCGCCTGATAGCCTTTGATGTAGCCATCCGTCTCGAGGCGCTTTATCCTGAGCTGGCAAGGTGTCTTCGATAGCCCGACCTGCTCGGCAATGCCGGTCACAGTGGCTCGACCGTCGGTCGCCAGGATATCGAGGATCTTGCGATCAATTTGGTCGATTTCTCCATTCATGATGTTTATCGTAGTCTAATCGCAAATATTTCGCAATCAATTTAGCCGTTCTTGCGCTCAAACGGCGGATTTTAGGGACATTGCCTGCAAGGTGCAGTATAGTCCACCTTGGAACGGAATGCATGGGAGCGCCCGATGACTGACCCGATCCGAGATCGTCTGCGTGCGGCCTATCTGGAGGATGAGCCCACTGCGATGGCACGCCTCACCGCCGCCGCCCGCCTGGACGACGCCGCGCGGGCTGACATCTCCCGCCGCGGTGCCGACCTCGTTCGGGAGATCCGGGACACCACCGATCCAGGGCTCATGGAAGAGTTTATGGCCGAGTTCGGCCTCTCCACCGAGGAAGGCGTGGCGCTCATGTGTCTCGCCGAGGCGTTGCTCCGAGTGCCCGATGCAGAGACGATCGATGAGCTGATCCAGGACAAAATTGCCCCACACGATTGGGGGGCACATCTGGGCAAGGCGTCTTCTTCGCTCGTCAACGCGTCCACATGGGCGCTTATGCTGACCGGCCAAGTCATCGACGACGAGGACGAACGTGGGGTGCTGGGCACCTTGCATGCGGTTGTCCGACGGCTTGGCGAGCCAGTGGTCCGTGTCGCCGTCCAATGTGCCATGCGCGAGATGGGGGCCCAGTTCGTGCTCGGCCGCGATATTGCCGAGGCGATCCACAACGGCGATGGGCACGTGCGCCGGGGTTACACCTATTCCTACGACATGCTCGGCGAAGGCGCGCGAACCGAGCGGGATGCTCAGCGCTATCATGGTGCCTATGCGCATGCGATCGCCACGCTGGCGCCACGCGCAAAATCCGACGACATCCGGGACAATCCCGGCATCTCCGTCAAGCTCTCGGCGCTTCATCCACGCTATGAGTATGGCCAGCGCGAAGCGATGCTGCCAGTCATGAATGCTCGCGTGTTGCAACTGGCACAGGCTGCCAAGGCAGCTCAAATGGGCTTTAACATAGATGCAGAAGAGGCAGATCGCCTGGATTTGTCACTTGAAGTAGTCGACTCTGTTTTCTCCGACCCGTCGCTCGAAGGTTGGGACGGTTTCGGCGTGGTCGTGCAGGCCTACGGTCCGCGCGCCACCCACGTCATCGAATGGCTCCATACATTGGCGGAGCGATTGGACCGCCGGATCATGGTACGCCTCGTTAAGGGGGCCTATTGGGACACCGAGATCAAGCGCGCACAGGTGCTCGGTCTCGTTGGTTTCCCTGTGTTCACCCGCAAGGCACATACAGACGTCTCCTACATCGCGTGTGCGCGGATGCTTTTGGACCGCACGGATCGGATTTATCCTCAGTTCGCGACTCACAATGCGCACACGGTTTCGGCGATCCTCGCCATGGGCAACGACAAGCGCGCGTTCGAGTTCCAGCGCCTGCATGGCATGGGAGAAGCACTGCATGATGTGGTAATGCGCCGGGACGGGACGCGGTGTCGGATCTACGCGCCCGTGGGCGCGCACCGGGACCTGCTGGCCTACCTTGTCAGGCGGCTGCTGGAGAACGGGGCCAATTCAAGCTTCGTGAACCAGATTGTTGATGAGGCCGTGGCGCCGGAGGAGATCGCACGCGATCCCTTTGCCGATATCGGCCAGCCCGCGGCGATCCCCCGAGGACCGGAGCTCTTCGGCGCTCGCCATAATGCGCGGGGTTGGGATATCACTGATCCTCTGGAAGTCGCGGCGCTGGAAGATGGCCGCGATGCGTTTCGGCACGCGCAATGGGCGGCTGGAGACCCCGCCCAGCCGGGGCGAAAGGTGCTCAACCCTGCCGATCCCTCCGATGTGGTCGGAACCGTGCATGAGGCTAACGCAGAGGATGTGACGGCGGCCATGGACCGGGCGATCTCAGCGCAACCGGATTGGGCAGCGCGGCTGGGTCGCGCGGATGTGTTGGAACGGGCGGCAGATCTCTACGAAGCCCACGCACCTGAACTGATGGCCCTGACTGCGCGCGAGGCAGGAAAGACGTTGCTGGATGCGGTGGGAGAGATCCGCGAGGCTGTTGACTTCCTGCGCTACTACGCCGCCGAGGCGCGGCGCGGCGCGGGCGAGCCCTGCGGGGTTTTCGCCTGCATCAGCCCCTGGAATTTCCCGTTGGCGATCTTCACCGGTCAGATCGCCGCCGCTCTGGTGACCGGGAACGCCGTGATCGCCAAACCCGCCGAGCAGACGCCGCTGATCGCTGCCCGCGCGGTTGCCCTGCTGCACGAGGCGGGTGCGCCCGGCGACGTGTTGCAGGTGTTGCCCGGGGACGGGCCGTCCGTCGGTGCCCCTCTTGTGGCCGATCCGCGCCTCGGCGGGGTGTGTTTCACCGGATCCACCGAAGTCGCGCAGATAATCAATCGCCAGCTTGCCGAGACGGCCCCCGAGGCACGGCTCATCGCGGAGACCGGAGGCCTGAACGCGATGATCGTGGATTCGACCGCACTGCCCGAGCAGGCCATCCGCGATATCCTGGCATCGGCGTTCCAGTCGGCCGGGCAGCGGTGTTCGGCCCTGCGCATCCTCTACATTCAGCGCGATGTCGAAGAGCGGTTTCTCGAGATGCTTTTCGGTGCCATGGATGCATTGCGGATGGGGGACCCCTGGGCACTCTCGACCGATGTCGGCCCGCTGATCGATGCCGACGCCCATGCCGAGATCGCGGAGTACTGCGCAAAGATGGAGGGCGAGGGGCGATTGCTGCACAAGCTGGCGGAGCCTGAAGGCGGGCACTTCCTGGCGCCGCACGTATTCCGCGTCCGGGGTATCGAGGCCATGGAACGCGAGATCTTCGGCCCCCTGCTCCATGTCGCGAGGTTCGACGCAGACCGGATCGACGATGTGATCGACGCCATCAATGCCAAGGGCTACGGGCTGACTTTCGGCCTGCACACCCGCATCGACGCGCGCGTGCAGCATGTGCTGGACCATCTGGAGGTGGGCAATGCCTATGTGAACCGGAACCAGATCGGTGCGATTGTCGGGAGCCAGCCGTTTGGTGGCGAGGGGCTTTCCGGGACCGGGCCGAAGGCGGGGGGACCGATCTATTTATCCGCCTTTCGGCGGACCAGACGGCTCACAACCCCCACCCCTTCCCTCCCCCTGCGCGGAGGGGGAGGGGGCGCCAGCGGAGAGACCAGCGCCCTCGCCGAGACGTTTGCGAAGTTAGATCCTTCCGAATGGGCGGGACGGCGCGACAGGAACGCCACATTGCGGGAGGTGCTGCGGGGCAGGGCCGGGGATGCCATGTCCGCGGCGGCCGCCCTGGATCGCGGGCCGGTGGATCTGCCCGGGCCAACAGGCGAGTCGAACCGCTACAGCCTGGCGCCCCGAGGGAATCTGCTGTGTCTCGGTCCGGGAGAAGTCCTGCTTGGCCAAGTGGTGCAGGCGCTCGCCGCC
>JBCDID010000240.1:0-5771 GCA_038749355.1 Pseudomonadota bacterium
ATGCCGTATTCGTACTTTGCCGGGCAGGCGAACCCGACCAGCGCGAGATCTTCTTCATCCAGTTCCAGGGCACCCAGTGCCTGGGCCTGGTCAGTATCCATCACCAGCAAGGCCCGCAGGAGCTGGGTCGGCAGGAAATCCTGCGGCATCAGATCCTCGAATGTGCCCAGCGGGACCATGGCCCGGCGTCCGCCATTGAGGTTGGACGTCAGCGGAAACAGCTTCTTGATCCATGCCGAACCCAGCACCGGCTGGATCGCGTACTTACTCGGCATCGGTCGGATCCAGCCAAGCGGGATCTGCGCGTGATCCTCCTCAATCAGCGTGATCTGGCGCGCGTAACGCCCGAGATAGGCGCTGGCGCCATCTCCCATGCGCCCGGACAGCACCGAGCCCGAGATCATGCGCACCGGCTGATCAGCAGGCAGATCAGCCACGGTCAGATCCTGCATCGATGCCCCGGCAACGGTTCTTACAACCCGGGGATTGGAGCAGACCGGCCCGGACAGAGCGATCACGCGGGTAGCATCATGCCGGCCCGTCCGCATCAACTGGCCAATCGCGATCACGTCCTGATAGCCGATGGTCCACACCGTCCTGTCACCCGCAGGAGGCTCCAGAAAATGCATGTGCGTGCCTGCAAGGCCGGAGGGGTGCGGGCCCGTGAACGCCGCCACCTCGATGCCCTGGACATTGCTGCCTGGAAAGTCCTCGGCACCGCCATGGCAGAGATAGGTCGCACCTTCGGAGAGGCTCGCCACGGCTTTCAGACCGTCCGCGAAGGCTTCGGCCGCCTCCCGGATAACGGGCTCGGGGTCTGCCGCCAGCGGCTCGGTATCCGTTGCCGTCACATAGATCGCAGCAGGGCGCATATCCGGCTGCGGCACCCGGGAATATGGGCGCGTGCGGAACGAGGTCCACAATCCGGCGGCGCAAAGCCGCGCGGCCATGCCTTCGGGCGTCGCCACATCGCCAACCCCGGAAAAGTCGACCGGCTCGGCCGCGTTCTCATCCACCTCGATCTCGACGCTGATCAGTTTTCGCCGGGCACCGCGGTTGATCGACTTGATTCGGCCCGCGACAGGCGAGACGACCTGCACATCCGGCATGTCTTTGTCGGCGAAAACCGGCGATCCGGGCCCGACAGCGTCCCCCTCGGCAACGGAGAGGCGTGGTTTCAGTCCCAGATAGTCATCGCCCAGAAGCCCCACTGTCCGGACCGTCGCGCCATGTTCGATACCGGGCTTCGGTTCGCCCAGGATCGGCACGTCCAAGCCTTTGCGTAGCGAAAACCGCTTCATACTAGCTTGCCTCTTTCGCTCGATCTTCCGCTGGCAGACACGCTAGGCGTGTCGCTGACACTTAAGACCATTGGCACAATTCCCCTCTTTTCGGGTTCGGCCACAGTATTCTACCTCGCATTGACCACGGACGGGCATGGTCACCCAAGAAGCTTCCGCCTTCTCTTAGGACAAGGCAGCACAGATAACAGCGCCCTCTTTGTCGCAGCGCACAACTCTTCAGTACGTGCAAGAAGGAAACAAAGGGTATGCTCCGCAGGGTTGCACGTCCCGTTAACGTTGAAGAACATCTAAGCAGCTATACCATGACTAATGCGTCAATCCAGAAAGAGGCTCGCTGATGACCGATCTGACCAGGCTTTCCCGTCGTTCATTCATGGTCATGCCGCTGGCGCTGGCCGCGTGCCGTCTGGGCGAGGACAGCTTTCGGGTCGGCGGATCCACCATGGGCACCAGCTACAATGTGGTTGCCGCGAACGTGCCGGGCCGGGTGCGTGAAACCGATTTGAGGGCCGCTGTCGACACCGCGTTGAACGCCGTGAACCGGCAAATGTCCAACTGGGACCCGAACTCGGAAATTTCCAAGTTTAACGCGCACATGGACACTGATCCGGTGTCCGTTTCGCCCGAGCTTGCTGAGGTGATGGAGGCGGCCGAAACCGTGCATGCAGCTAGCGGCGCACGGTTCGATACGACCGTGGGGCCGCTGATAGAACTCTGGGGGTTCGGGGCGCCGGGTGCGGCACCTCTGCCGGGCGAGTCCGACATTGCCGCGGCGCAGTCTCGATCCGGTCATGCGAACACGCTGGAAGTTGGCCCGGGCACGCTGCGCAAGCGCCAGCCCGAGGCGCAGGTCTATCTGGCAGCGATCGGCAAGGGGTACGGCGCGGACCAGGTTGGACGCGCTCTCGAATCGCTGGGAATCACCGACTACATGGTCGAAATTGGCGGAGATCTCTACGCATCCGGGCGCAACACGGACGGCCTCACCTGGCAGATCGGGATCGAGACACCCGCGGCAAACCGCCGCGATGTGCTGAAAGTGGTGGGTGTTTCGGACCTTGGCCTCGCGTCCTCGGGCGACTACCGTAACTTCTTCCAGCAGGATGGTCAGCGCTTCTCGCACATCGTCGATCCGCGTACCGGACGACCCGTGACGCATAAGACGGCCTCGGCGACCGTTCTCGCGGAAAACGCGATGCTGGCCGACGCCTGGGCCACCGCGTTCCACACGATGGGCCGGGAAGAGGGTATGGCCGTGGGCGAGGATCTGGGCCTTGCGGTTCTGTTCACCGAGCGGGTGGGCGGAGCAGATGCGCCAGGGTTCCGCATGACTGCCAGCAGCAGATTCAAAGCCCTGACTTCCTGAGGTTCAGAGAAGGACGCAGCGATGGCCACGTTTCTCCTCACATTCGGGTTTCTGATGCTGATCGTTCTCGGCATGGCCGCGGGCGTGCTGCTGATGGGCCGGTCCATCAAGGGCAGCTGCGGCGGGCTGAACGCTATCACGGATGCCGATCAATGCCTTGTCTGCAACAAGGACATCGACCCGAACAGCCCGCTGCGCGAGCGGTTGCTGTGTCCGCGGGCGCGCAAGATGCTGGAACGGGCGGACCTGGCCGAGCAGGCCGCGCCCCGGGGCTGATCCGCACTTGGTCGGCGCCCATGCTGCCAACCGGGCGGGCCGCTCACCCGCCGGATGTAACCGGCACAAAGCCGACAGTCAGCAGGCATCCCGCGGCGAGAAGCCCATAGACCCACAATTGCCATTTCGGCCCTTCGGCCTTCCACACGCGCCGGTAACCATATCCGGCCCAGCATGCGATCACGAAGATTCCCGTGGCCAAGAGCGGAGACAAAACGGGGGACAGATCGGGGTCGGGCAAGAAACTCTCCCAAATTGCTCGAATCGGGTATGCTCGCTTTTAAGCCATTGAGAAAGCTAATGGAGGAAACACAATGCCGGAATCTTATCGCGCGCCCATGCGCAAGGACAAGCAGAGCGACCGGACATACAGCCAAAGCTCCTCGAGCAATCTTTCCGCGGATCAGGCCTTGGTCGCAAAGATCATGGCGCAGAAAGGCGGTGACGTCTTCTCGATCGGGCCCGGAGAGACGCTGGGCCGCGCGGTCGAGGTTCTGCGCGACCGCCGAATCGGCGCACTGATGGTCACCGACGGGAGTGGCAGCCTGGTCGGCATTCTGTCCGAGCGCGACATTGTCCGGAAGCTCGCGGACACGCCCGGGCAGACGCTGCCTCAGTTGGTGCAGGACGTGATGACCAAGGAAGTTCAGACCTGCGCGCCGAACGAGACGCTGATCTCCGTACTCAAACGCATGACCGCCGGGCGGTTCCGTCACATGCCGGTCGTCGATGGCTCCAAGCTGGTGGGTATGGTGACCATTGGCGACGTGATCAATTTCAGGCTGACCGAACTGGAACACGAGACGTTGCAGCTTAAGCAACTCATAGTGGGATGAAACTGCCTGAGACGGCGGCTCTAACCTCAGAAGCTGGTTCTTCGGGGTGCACGGAACCGCTTTGTCCGTGTTCGTTTGAGTGCGATTTGCCGTCTCTTGCCTCTCGCTAAATGGCAGATGGAACGCTAACCGAACACGATGATTGCCTGCGCCTCGAGAGTTGCTGCATCGTGGTCGATGATGGTGACTGAACCGGCCGCTTGGCCATTCACCTCGTATGTCAGCAAGGCATCTGTCACCCCGTTTCCGTCTGCGTCTGTGTTCGAGATAGTCACGTTGCCTTCGTTGACATTGCCGCTCGTAAAGAAGATCTGATCGAGCCCGAATTCCAGATCATGGATCGTATCGTCGCCGTCGTTGGTCCCATCTAGGAAGAAGAAGTCTGCACCTGCGCCCCCGTAGAACTGGTCGTCCCCGCCTTCGCCGATCAGCGCGTCATTGCCAGCACCACCATACATGATGTCGTCGCCCGCGAGGCCCAGAAGCTGATCCACTCCGGATCCCCCCAGAAATGTGTCCGCCTCTGCTCCGCCGAGCAGGAAAGTCAGTCCGGTTATCTGATCCGCAATGAAAGTGTTCGAGAACCCGGATGCTCCCGCAAAGCCTTCAATGTCATCCCCGATGAAATCGTCGCGAATTTCCTGGGATGTAGTTTCCTCGAACTCCTGCATGCTCATGCCGAAATGGAAGGTCAGGGGACCGTTCGCGCTGAAATAGGTTGCGATGTCTCCTTCGGGACCGCCATCGGAATTGGTACCTCCGTAGAGTGCATCTGCGCCCTGTCCGCCTTCGAGCGCGTCATAGCCGTCACCGCCAAAAAGAACGTCGTCTGAGTCGCCGCTGAACAACACGTCGCTGCCCGAGAGGCCAAATACAGTGTTGGCAGCATCATCGCCGGTCAGCACATCGGCGAAATCGCTTCCTTCGAGATTCTCGAAACCAGTGAATGTGTAGACGCCTGCGCCGGTGTCCTGCTCGCTGCCCTGCAGGGAGAGGTCCACGAATACGCCAAACTCGCTGTCTCCCACCGTGGAGGTCGGCGCTTCAAGCCATGCGAAGCTCAGCGTGTCTTCACCGGCACCTCCTTGGGTCGTGTCGCCAGTGCCGTCACCCGTGTCGGCATCGGGCAGCGGCAGGGTCGTGCTGATCAACTCCAGCCCGGCACTGGAACCGTCACCCTGGAACCCCACTTCGAAGCTCTGGCCCGGGGCCGGGTTGGCGTTGTAGCTCGCGTTCCGGATGCTCAGGATGCCGTTCTCGTGGCTGACGATCTCGGCGTTCCAGATGTTGATGATGGTCGCATCAGTGGCGATCTGAGCCGTCCAGCCATTGACTTCGGTCTCGGGGGTGAAGTCGAAGCGTGCGACGAAGCCAGCGCCCCAGTCATCAAGGCTCAAGGTATAGTCGCCGATGAAGGTGTCCCCGGTTCCGCCGTCTCCCGTGCCGCCAGTGTCGCCGGTTCCGTCGTCACCGCCGCCCATATTGTCACCGTGTCCGCCATGATCTCCGCCATCCCCACCGCCGGTGCCGCCGTCACCTGAGTCTCCGCCGATCGGAGTGCCGGTATAGTCCTCGTACCCCTGCTGGCTGTGATAGGGCGCGCGGTCCACAAGGCCCGCCATCGCGACGCTCTTGCCAGTGAAGATGTTCTCGCTCGGGTAGCTGAACCCGTCGATCACGGCCTCCAGCCCCATTCGCCCGGCGATCCCGTCCTCCAACTGGTTCGCGCGCCACTCGAAATGCGAGCTGTCGAGCTCGGAGAAGCTCACCCCGCGTAGGGTCAGGCTCTGCCCGGTCAGAGGGCTGTAGAACCGCGCGCCCTCCGCCGTGTCCTCGACCGCGAAGTTCAGTTGGCCGTCGCCGCGGACGCTCAGATAGAAGAAGCTGACCTTCGCGGTCGAGGACACGGCGGAGGGCGCGCGGTTCTACAGCCCTCTGACCGGGCAGAGCCTGACCCTACGCGGGGTGAGCTTCTCCGAGCTCGACAGC
>JBCDID010000241.1:0-5744 GCA_038749355.1 Pseudomonadota bacterium
GGGGCTGATGCAGAGGTGTCTGAACACCCGAAAGGGTGTGAGGTCCGCTTACTCGGCAGGCACCACAGCCGCCTCGGGCTCGCCGCTCACCAACCGCTTCAAATCCTCCTGATCCCGGCGTTGTACCTGGTGCTGGAGGATTTGAAGCGGTTGGTGAGCGGCGAGCCCGAGGCGGCTGTGGTGCCTGCCGAGTAAGCGGACCTCACACCCTTTCGGGTGTTCAGACACCTCTGCATCAGCCCCTCCCGACCTCCCCGATCCGGGGAGGGGCGCAAGCGCAGCGGTTCGCGCCTAGGTTACAGCAGTTCCGACAGAGGCCGGCGTTCGCGTTTTCGCTGAAGCTCGAAGTTGCCGAGCGGCGTCCAGCCGGCGAGTGTGGTGTCGATGGGGTCTTTGCGAAACGCGCGTTTAAGCTCTTCTTCGATTTTATTGCGATGCTGTTTTTTCAGCGGGGCGAAGTCGATGATGATCTGCCCGCCGAGGCCGCGGAGGCGGAGTTGACGCGGGAGTTCCCGTGCGGCCTCGATGTTTGCCGTCATCGCATCGCCTGTGCCGAACCCATCGCCCGTGTTCACGTCGACTGTCACCATGGCGCGTGTTGCCTCGAGGGCCATCCAGCCACCGGAGGGCAAGTCTGCGAGTGCGGACGTTAGTCGTTCGATTTCGTCCCAGATGCCGAAGTTTTCGAACGGGCAATCTTCATGCCTTGGGGCAAGTTCGGGGTGATCAGAATGTAGGAAGGGCTGGCAGCTGTTGCTTGCCAGTATTGTCGTTTGACTGTCCCAGTCCCAATCCCGGAGCGCGTCCTCCAACGCCAATGACGAACCGGGAACAGTTCCGGGCGCGGTACTTCTGGTCAGGCCCTCGCGCTCGGATCGGCGGGCAAGCACCTTTTGCAGATCATTGTGGATATCCTGAGCCGCTGCGGCCTTGGCTGCCGAACGGACGATATAGCCGCCAACTCGATGCATATTGCGGTAGCGAGTGAGAGCTGGTTCTCGTCCCAACTCTTGGCCCGGAAGCCAGTCTGAGATCGAACGCTCCAGGCGCTCACGTTCTTCCGGGTCCTTGATCTGCCGAGAGACGTTCGTTCCCGGTGCACTGGGGGTGTGGATGACGTAACGGCCCTTGTAGAGCAGGCGGGTCGTCGCCGGTATGGCCTTACCGGGTTCGGCGTACGAGGTTGTCTGGACGAGGACGCCCTCACCTTGTTTGACACCCTTGGTCTCGCGCAGGAAGCCCTGGTGTTCCGGGGTTAGTTTCACGAACGCGCCGCCTTGGGTTACGCGGTCGACTTTGGCCCAGAAGATCTCGCCGGGTTTTGGTGTCGTGTCGCCTCGGGGCGGGTCAATGAGCAGGTCCTCGAGTCGACCATCGACGATCAGCGCGGCCTGTGACGGCCGGTCCTCCGGCATGTCGATGACGATCACGCGGCCTTTCATTGGGTCTCGTAGCTCACCGGGTAGCCGAGGCCCATCAGCAGGTTTGCGGTCTCAGTGAGCGGCAGGCCCACCACGTTTGTATACGAGCCGTGGATCTCCGGGACGAAGGCTGCCGCCATGCCCTGAATGGCGTACCCGCCCGCCTTGCCTTCCCACTCACCCGAGCGGATGTAGGCGGAGATCTCCGCATCCGACAGGCGTTTGAGTTTCACGCGGGTCTCGACCGTTTTCTGTCGTACTGTCTCGCCGACCCGCGCGATCACGGAGGTCGTGACACGGTGGCGGCGGCCCGAGAGAAGCAGGAGAAACTGGGCGGCCTCGGCTGCATCTTCCGGCTTGCCAAGAATGCGACGCCCCGCGGACACGGTAGTATCCGCAGTCAGCACCAGGTTCTGTTCGATCTCAGCGGCCGCAACTGCGAGGTTCTTTGCCCGCGCCATGCGTTCCACGTAAGGACGGGGAAGCTCCCCGGTCAAAGGGGTCTCGTCGATGTCGGCAGGCGCAATCTCGTCCGGGATCACGCCGATCTGGCGTAGCAGGTCGCGCCGCCGGGGCGAGGCCGATCCGAGCACCAGCCGCATCAGGGGGATTATTTGAACCGGTAGATGATCCGGCCCTTGGTTAGGTCGTAGGGTGTCATCTCGACCTGGACCTTGTCACCGGCGAGCACGCGGATGCGGTTCTTGCGCATCTTGCCCGCGGTGTGGGCGATGATCTCATGGCCGTTCTCAAGCTTCACCCGGAATGTCGCGTTCGGCAAAAGCTCGGAAACGGTGCCGGGGAATTCGAGAGATTCTTCCTTGGCCATGTGGTCTCCGTGTTGGGGTTTCAGTTGGGCGCGGAACATGGGCCGGATGCGCGCGGAATGCAAGGGCGGGCTGTGCGGATTAAGCGCCTATTCACGCGGATCCCCGAAAGTCACCGCCTGTTGATGTCGGGAAGGGTCGGATGACTTCTACACGGTCGGCGAGGAGACGGATGGGCCTGCGCCTTGGCTGGGGTTTTCTTGCCCTGCCGCTCTTGGCGGCCATGGCGTTTTTGCTGATCACTCTGTGGATTCGGGTCTACGAACGGGCGCAGGTGCTACAGAACACCTCGTCAAATGTCGCGCTGATGTCGATGAATGCCTTCCATATGACAGAGGCGCGTGTACGAGAGAACGCGGACCGTCTGATCCCTGACGGGCAAGCCCGTCACCCCGCCCATTCGCATCACGAGCATGGTGGGCTCACGCTGGAACAATCGGTCATGCAACTGCGGGACGGGGCGCAGGTGCTGCAGATCAAGTTCGGCGACAGGCCTCGCACCGATACCAAGTTCTTCACGGCTCCGTTCACGGTTGCGATCGACTGGCTTGGGCTCGCGGATGTGACCGATGAGCTGCGAGAGGTTTGGGAAGGGGAGCCCGGGCAGGCGTCGATCGGCGCGTTGCTGGACCGGCAGATAGGTACCTGTGCGCAGTTCTGCCTGCCACCCGGGCAGGGTCCCGTCCAGCCAACCGAGACGCTTGTCGAGCTGGCCGATGTCGTGGTTGGCGAATTGCAGCCGCGTCTGCTCAAGCTGAACGCTGCGGCGGTGCGATGGGAACGGGAGCTGCTGTTCCACACCCGAATTGCGGTTCTGATTGCCGTTCTCGCGGTGATCGGCGGCATCATGTTCACCCGCCTCAGGATCGTCGATCCGCTGCTGGCGCAGCTCGATGAGGCCAACAAGGAGCTGCAGGAGCGGAACCAGTCGCTGGAGCGGCGGGTCGAGGCCCGGACGTCCGAACTTACCGAAGCGCTCGCCCAGGTCAACGAGGCGAACTCCGCACGGGCGCGTCTGCTGGCGAGTGTCAATCACGAGCTGCGCACCCCCATGACTGGCGTGCTTGGCGTGGCGGCGTTGCTGGAGCGCACCCATCTCGACGAGGCGCAAAAAAACCTCGTTGGCACAGTTATGGAGTCCGGGCGCACTCTGCTGCGCCTGATCGACGACATGATGGATATCGTGTGTGCCGATGCCAGTGAGATCACGATCGCCGCGCACCCCGGCAACTTCGCCCAGCTGGCGCGACGGACACTGGACCTTCTGCGATCAGTCGCCGTCGAGAAGGGGTTGGTGCTGCGCGTCGACAGCAGTCAGACTGTGGATTTTGATGTGCTGATTGACCCGGATCGCATGGCGCAGATCCTCAATAATGTGGTGGGCAACGCGATCAAGTTCACCGAGACAGGATCGGTTGGCGTTGGTCTGCGTCAGATTGAACGTCCTGAAGCTGTCTTGGCCGAGATCACTGTTCAGGACACAGGGCCCGGAATTCCGGTGGAGGCGCAAACGCGGATTTTCGACCCGTTCGAGCGGGGGTCCGGCGGGGCGCATGCGCCTGGCACTGGGCTCGGGCTGGCGGTCACCCATTCGCTGGTGCAAAGGATGGGGGGCTCCATCGACGTGGACAGTGCGCCGGGCAAGGGGAGTTGTTTCACCATTCGCTTGCCGATGCGTCGTGCAGACGACATGGGAGACGCAGCAGATGGCGCTGCGGCCTGAGGGGCACTTGCGGGCATTTAAGGGTCAGCGGACCCGGTTAAGCACCAAAGCCTAGTCGACGATCAGTTCGGTAATCTGCCGGTCCGTATTCGTGATGCGTAGGACCTGGTTGCGGACCCGGGCGTAGAGCTCGCCCTCAGGCGCTCGAGGCAGTCCGTAACGTTCGGCGTCCAGGGTGACATGCGGAACACCCGTAGGCACGCGATCACCCAGTCCAAAGCGCGCTGGAACTGCACCCGGAGCACTCGTCACACGGGCGTGTCCAACAGGGTCCAGCGGCTCCCGGTCCACGGACGGCGCTGGAGGATCTTCGGGCTGTGTCGAGACGGGAGGTATCGCGACGGGCTGGGCGGGGATCTCTTCCTCTCGCACCCGATCACGATAGACGATCACCCGTCGCCGCTGATGATAGGGATCATATGCCTTCGGATGCCTGATCCGGTTGCGATGGTGCGTGCCCAGCCGCACGCTGCCGCGCAGCCCGCCGGATCCGGCGACGATCTTCGCAGGGCCGAGGCGGACACTGAACTGGACATCCGCAATGGCAACACCTGGTGAGATCCCCACCAGCAGAGCCATAACGGATATCACGAGTGTTTTGACCGCAGCCTTCATCACAGCCAGAATACCACGTGATGGCCTATGACAGCAGGCCCAACATCGCGTGCCCGGTCACGGGCTCGTGAACACTCGACCCCTCTCAATTGCCCCGAGCGCGCGGCAGAGTAGGGCCGAGACGGGGGAAAGAGGTACGGATGCTCTGGTCGCCGAGAATTTGGCTTGCGGCGCTGCTCTGCAGTGGCTCGGTTGACGCGGGAAGGGCGGCAGAGCTGCCCCCCAATGCCGACCGGGACCCAGTGCTGCACGCACGGCTGGAGGCGGCCTATGCTGCGCGTGGCGCCGAATACGCCCCACGCACGCAGCTGATGGATGGGGCCAAGGCGCGCTATGTGAACCGGCTGATCGAGGCTGCGTCGCCTTACCTGCTGCAGCATGCGCACAATCCGGTGGACTGGTGGCCGTGGGGTGAGAAGGCGTTGGCGGAGGCCGCCGCGCGCAATCTGCCCATCTTCCTCTCCGTCGGCTACGCGACCTGTCACTGGTGCCATGTGATGGAAGAGGAGAGCTTCGACAATGAGGCGATTGCGGCGATCCTCAACAAGCATTTCATCGCCATAAAGATCGACCGGGAGGAGATGCCCGCGCTCGACCACATCTATATCACCGCGACGCAGATCCAGCAGGGGCAGGCGGGTTGGCCGAACTCCGTCTTCCTGATGCCTGACGGACGGCCTTTCCACACCGGCACCTACATCCCTCCGGATGTCTTCGTTGAGACGCTGGAGCTGATCGCGGCGGCCTGGGCGGACCAGGCGCAGCGGGCCCAGATGGCGAGCCTTTCGGGTGAGTTGTCCGATGCTGTACAGCGGGTGACCCAGTTGAGTTCGTCCCAATCGGTGGCAGTGGGCGAGGAGGTATACGCCCGAGCGGCCGCCCGGCTTCTAGATCTGCACAACGCGTTGGAGGGCGGATTCTCGGAGAGCCAGCAGTTCCCACAGGAGGGCTATCTACTGTTCCTGCTGGATCACTGGCGGCGGACCGGGGACGACGCAAGCCTCAGCGTCGCGACCGAGACGCTATATGCCATCGCGGCGGGTGGGATCCATGACCATGCGGGCGGTGGGTTTCACCGGTACACGATTGATCCGAACTGGCGGACCCCGCATTTCGAAAAGATGCTTTACAATCAGGGTCTGCTTGCGCGGGCGTTCA
>JBCDID010000242.1:0-5722 GCA_038749355.1 Pseudomonadota bacterium
CGTAGAGGATCCGCCGGTGCACCGGTTTCAGGCCGTCGCGCAGGTCCGGGATAGCGCGGCTAACGATCACGCTCATGGCGTAGTCGAGATAGCTGCGCTTCATCTCCTCCTCGACCGTGATGGTCGGGCCGTCATGAGGCTGGCGCTCGGGCAGATCCGGGGCGTCTTCGGGTGGGGTCTCGTCGCTCAACGCATACTCCTGAAAGCGGCCCTGAAGGCCGGAGACTGTGTATATGACAGGGGGAGCGGGGGCGCAACGCAAGCGGGCGCATTTCTACCAGTTATTGTGGGCAAATTGGCGCAGCGACACGAGATTTGGCCCTTCGGGCTTCGGTGCATCATGGATGCACCCTACGCGGCGCTCATCATCCAGGTGCCGCGTAGGGTGTCATCCTAAGGTGTTGTCGAACCATCAAACAAACCGCGTATCGAAATTGTCTCGAGAGCGCGTAGCGCGGCAGGGCATTTTCGGTTCCATTTGGTTCGACATGCTAAAGTCGCGCTTGTCGCGACATGATGCACCGTAGCCCGAAGGGCTAAAACAACGCCTTGCGGAACAGGTTGAGTCCCATCACCAGAAACACCACCAGCACCACGGTTCGGAACCGGTCGGCATCCATCCGGTGGCGCAGCGTCTCTCCAAGTGTGAAACCGATCAGCGCGGGCATGAACATCATCACGGACACCATCGCAAGGTTGCCGCTCAACAGCCCTGCCGACCAGAAGCCGCCGATCAGGGGCAATGTGCCTGCGAAGATCATCACGCCGGTGGCGGCGACGAACTCCTCCTTCTCGATGCGGCGGGCCATCAGGTAGGTGACCATGGGCGGCGCCCAGATCCCGGTCAGCCCGCCCAGCACACCTGACGCGGTTCCGGAGATCACCTGCCCCGCGCGGTCGTATCGCGCCGGCAGGACAGGCGGCGAGAAAGCAAGGCTCATGACCGAAAAGAGACAGATCACGCAGCCGAGGATCACGATCAGCGTCTCCGTCGGCACCGACGCCGTCACGGTAAAGCTCACCAGCGCAATGAACCCCATCAGGCAGGCGATGAAGAGCCAGAACCGAGCCAGCACGGCGCCCACCCGTCCCTGCCGGAACATCTGCCATGCATTGGACAGGAGCGACGGGAACACCACCAGCGCGATCGCCTGTCTTGGGTCCATGAACTGGGACATCATCCCGACCGCCGCCGTGGGCAGACCGATCCCGGTCGTCCCCTTGACCATTCCGGCCAGCACGAAGATGCCGCCGATCACCACAAGGGTTGCAGGCTCGAAGATGGGGTTCATGCGTTGGGTTCGATCAGCTGATCACCGAGATGGTGCTGCAGCATCCGGTGGTAGAGATCGCGGAACTCCGTGGCCACGGCCCGATCCGCGTGCCCGGGCGCGAGCCCCGCACATTGCATCGCGAACACCGTGAACCGCGCGCAGGCATGCATGAAAGCCGCGCTGACACGTGCCACGCGCACGTTCTGGATCTGCGCGTTGGCAACGTTTATGAAGCGGTCGGCCTTGTCCATGAAGGCGTCATGCTTGGCATCGCTTCGTTCCGACAGCGCCTGTAGCAGTGCCATCACCCGGCGTGGATCTCCGGGGGCACCGGCATCCGAAGGTGCACGGCGCAGTTCTTCCGCCATGTGCTCCAGCAGCTCGACCTCAAACCGCTGGCAGAGGAAGTCGATGAAATCCGGGCTGACGGCGGAAGGATCCTTGCTCTGCGCCTGCATCGCGAAGGCGTTGTACCGGGCGCAGGCAAAGAAGAACGCAGCTGCAACCTCGTCCGCGTCGGTCTCCGCGACCATGTCGTTTGCCGGGGCCATGAACGCGTTCGCCGTCTCGTAGAACGCATCCATTTCGTCATCGGGGATGAAACTGATGTCCCGTTCGTCCCACCCCATGCGTCAGCTCAGAAGGGGATCTCATCGTCCATGCCGCCACCGCCGGACGGGCCCGGGGGCGGGCCGCCGCGGTCGTCGTAGCCGCCGCCACCTCCGCCCGAGCCGCCGCCGTATCCACCGCCTCCACCGCCATCGCCGCGGCCATCCAGCATGGTCAGCGTACCGTCGAAGCCGTTGATGACCACCTCGGTCGAGTAGCGGTCAGCCCCCGACTGATCCTGCCATTTGCGGGTCTGGAGCTTGCCCTCGATATAGATCTTCGAGCCCTTGCGCAGGTATTGCTGGGCCACGCGGACGAGCCCTTCGGAAAAGATCGCCACCGAGTGCCACTCGGTCTTCTCGCGCCGCTCGCCGGTGTTGCGGTCCTTCCAGGTCTCGGAGGTCGCGAGGCGAAGGTTGCAGACCTGACCGCCGTTCTGGAAGCTGCGGACCTCGGGGTCAGCACCCAGATTGCCGATCAGCATTACCTTGTTGAGACTGCCTGCCATGTTCTCTCTCCCGGCGCTCCGATTCTCGTGTTGGCGGGGACGTTAAAGGCAGGGCGCAGCGCAGGCCAGTGGCAAAACGGAGGCCCGCACCCGCCCGGCACACATTGCGCCAGATCGCCGCACACACCGCCGGGTCGAGAATAAACCCGGGCCTGCCCGTGTTCTCCCCTTCGACCGCGCGTGGCGCGTGTCCAATGCTAAGAGGAGATTGCTGTGAAGCGCACACTGCCGACAATTGCCCTGATGGGCATCACCGCCCTGCCTGCCATGGCCCTGGCCGAGGCCGAGCCCATCGTCACCGCATCGCACAGCTACGTGCTGGAGGAAGTCGCGACAGGGCTCGAGAACCCCTGGGGCCTCGATTGGCTGCCGAACGGCGACATCATCGTGACCGAACGTCCCGGCCGTGTGCGCATCGTGTCAGGTGGCGAGCTCTCTGAGCCGCTGACCGGTCTGCCGGAGATCACGTCGGACTTCCGCGACGGCCTGCTGGACGTCTCGGTCAGCCCCAGCTTCGCCGAGGACAAGACGGTCTACCTCGCCTACACGCTGCTGGAGGACGGCAAACGCTGGCTGGAGATCTCCTCGGCCCAGCTGGACGGCAACGCGCTGACGCGCATGAAGACGATCTTCACCCCCGGCATCAAGGTCGAGAAGGATCAGGGCTTCGGCGCACGCATCCGCTTTGACGCCGAGGGTGCGATGCTGGTGTCCGTCGGCGATCACGCCACGCCACCAGAAGCCCAGAACCCCTCCAATGCGCTCGGGACCATCATCCGCCTGATGCCTGACGGTACACCGCACGATGGCAATCCCGGCGGCAACATGCACGTGGCCGTCCTGGCCTTCGGCTTCAAGAACCCGCAGGGCATGACGATCGCAGGCGACGGGACCGTCTGGGCCGTGGATCATGGCGGCATAGGTGGCGGCGAGGTCAACCGAGTCGCTGCTGGCGGCAACCACGGCTGGCTGGTGCGCACTTTCGGTCCGCGCGGCGACAAACCGGGCGCGAACAATGGCGTGTTCGTCGAGCCCGTGTTCACATGGGGCGCGTCCCCGACGGTCGCACTGTCTGGGCTAGAGGTCTATTCCGGCAACGACTTCGCAGACTGGCAGGGTGATCTCTTCGCAGGCTCCCTGACGCAGGAAGCGCTGATCCGCATCATGGTGGATGGCGACCGAGTAGTCGGTACCGAATACGTGCTGCACGAGGAAATCGGGCGCATCCGCGAGGTGCGCCAGGGCCTGGACGGCATGCTCTACGTTCTGAACGACGATCCCGAGGGCGGGATCTATCGACTGGCTCCGGTCCGCTAGGATCGGTCCGGCGGCGCCGCAGTCACCTCCCGTGGACTGACCACACCCGGCTGCGGCGCCAACTTTTTGCGGCGCGGCGCGCTAGAGTGCGCCGCGAAGCCAGGAACCGAGGTCAAGGGACGGCCCAAGATGGCCGGGCCATCCCCCGAAGTCACATTCACTCGGCGACAGCAGGACCCTTATCAGCGTCCTTGTGGTGCCAGGCCGTGTGGTCAATATCCAGATCCGGGAACCTCTCCGGATCGAACACTGGCCGCGCCACGCCTGCCTGCCGCTGCTCGTCAAAATCCCTCAGCACGCGCCGGAGGATCGGGAACAGCATCATCAGCGCCAGCAGGTTCACCAGCGCCAGCACGCCCATCATCGGATCCGAGAAGAAGAAGACCGCCGTGGCGCCCGGTGCGACCGCGCCCAGGAACACGATGGCCATCAGCACCAGCTTGAAGCCAAACAGAACCGATGGCCCGGGCAGCATGAACGACAGCGCGTTCTCTCCCAGATAGTAATTGTAGATGATCGAGCTGAACGCAAACAGCAGCACAGCGATGGTCAGGAAGTACTGCGTCCACGTCCCCAGATGCGAGACAAGCGCGTTCTGCGTCAGCACCACGCCGTCCACTTCAGCGCCCGGCTGATAGACATCGCTCATCAGGATCACGAAGGCCGTACAGCTACAGATCAGGATCGTGTCAATGAAGACCGAGAAGCTCTGCGTGATGCCCTGGCTGATCGGGTGTTTGACGTCCGCGGCCGCAGCCACGTTCGGTGCGGACCCAAGCCCCGCCTCGTTCGAGAACAGACCCCGACGCACACCTTGGGCGATCGCTGCCCCCATGCCACCGCCGACCGCTTCCTCGATCCCGAAGGCGTTCTTGACGATCATCACGACAATGCCCGGGATCTCGGCGATGTTGATCACGATCACGATCAGCGCCATCGCGATATACCCCAGCGCCATCACGGGCACGATGATGTCCGAGGCCTTGGCAATCCGCTGGATGCCGCCGAAGACGATGAACCCTGTGCCAATGGTCAGCACAGCCCCGGTGATGTAGCGGTTCAGGCCGAACGAGTTCTCGGCAGCACCCGCCACCGTGTTCCCCTGAAACGCGGGAAAGCCGATGCCGAAGGCGGCGATCAGGCAGATGGCGTAGAGCACCGCGAGCCACTTATAGTCCTGCCCAAGCCCGTGCATGATCATCCGGGCCGGGCCGCCGCGATAGGAGCCGTCCTCCTGTTTGCGCTTGAAGACCTGCGCCAGCGAGCACTCCACGAGGCTGGTGGCCATGCCGACCAGCGCAATCATCCACATCCAGAACACGGCCCCCGGGCCGCCCAGCGTGATTGCGACCGCGACACCGGCGATGTTGCCGCCGCCAACGCGCCCGCCGACCGAGACGAACAGCGCCTCGCGCGCCGAGATGGTGTTGGGATCTGCCGACTGGTTGTCCGCAGACAAGACGCGAAACATGCGCTTGAAATAGCGGAACTGCACAAATCCGGTCGCAATGGTCAGAAACAATCCGAAAACAACGAGGAACGGGATCAGCGCCCACCCCCATGTCAAATCACCGATTAGTCCGAAAACGCTCTCCAGGAAGTCCATGTCGATATCCCCCGTTCTATCCCGAGAATGCCGAACCCCTCTACCTTTAGGCGAATGCTCGACCGTTGCTTATATCCTGAGGGATAGCAAGCGAATTGCTGCACCCGCGAAAAGCGCGCCCACCATGGGGGCTGGAGCCGCTTAGAAGACTTGCCCGCGGGCGGGCGTGCCTCCTAGTCTGACCAGACACGGGAGGATCCAATGGGCAAATCACGCGCGGCCGAATTCGAGATCGGCGAGTATCCATACAAGGAGAACATGAAGCGCAAGCTCTACGAGAAAGAGCTCGAAGCGCTGCAGATCGAACTCCTCAAGGTGCAGCGCTGGACCAAGGAGACAGGGCAACGTCACCTCCTGATCTTCGAAGGTCGCGACGCCGCGGGCAAGGGCGGCACCATAAAACGCTTC
>JBCDID010000243.1:0-5682 GCA_038749355.1 Pseudomonadota bacterium
CCCGCGCGCAACCATCAAGGGGTTGTGTATGTTCTCTTTTTGTTCATACCCGGGATGGCGGATGTGATGGCCGAAGTCGCTAAAGGCTCAGACGAAGTTTTGGAGGTCGACCTTTTGTCAGGTCGCCTGGATCTTTCGGGGCAATTGGACCAGGAGGATGACGGCGGCAGTGAGGATCCCAGTATGCCACTGCGGATTTCGTTCAGCCTGCAGGATCTGAAGCTGACGGAGAAACTCGGCCTGACCGGCGCGCGCGGCCAGTTCAACCGCAAGGCAGACGGATCGCTGGACGGCGGGCTCCGGGGTCTGCTCGGAGGTGAGGTGCCGCTGGAGCTTTCGCTGACGCGACCGTCTGAGGGGGGCGGGTCGCTCACCATGTCGAGCTCTGATGCGGGTGCGGCGCTCGAGGCTGCGGATCTCTATCGCGGCGCAAAGGGCGGCAGGCTGGTGGTCAACGCACAGTTCGGGCGCGGTGAGGCAGGGGGTGTCAGCGGCAGTGCCCGCATCGACGATATCACCGTACGCTCTGCCTCGACATTCCAGCGCGTGCTCCGGCAGGGCGGGCTGGAGCAGGCGCAGGCCCAGATCACACGCTCCGGACTTGGCTTTCGCAAGGTCTGGGTTCCCTTCGAATATCGGGACGGTGTGCTGACTCTGAGTGATGCGATCGCCACCAGTTCTGCTCTGGCATTGAAGGTCAACGGCACGCTGGACGAGGAGACGGAGGTTCTGGATCTCTCGGGCGTGATGTCACCCGCTTATGCGCTGACCGGGGTGCTGAACGAGGTTCCGGTGCTCGGTCAGATCCTGTCAGGTGGGGAGGGCGAGGGGATTCTTGCCATGACTTTCACCCTGCGGGGACCCGCGCGGGATCCGGAACTCAGCGTCAATCCGCTCTCGCTGCTGGCGCCTGGTTTCCTGCGAAACCTGTTCAGTGGCGGCGGGAGTGACGGCACTGGCAGCGAGAAGTTCCAGGCGCGGATCAGGAATGCGCCGGATCGCTGATACCCGCCCGCGCCATATCAAGCACCTCCGCTGGCGAAAGCCCCGCTGCACGGTAGCTTGAGATCGCTCGCGCATCATCGCGCTTCGCCAGACGTTTGCCAGCATCGTCTCGCACAAGACGGTGATGATTGTAGGTGGGTGTGGGCAGCCCAAGGAGCGCCTGAAGGAGCCGTTGGACTGGCGTGGCTGGGAAGAGATCCGCGCCACGCGTCACATGCGTCACGTCCTGATGCGCATCGTCCACCACGACGGCGAGGTGATAGGCGGGAGCCCCATCGCGCCGCCGGAGCACGATGTCGCCAGTCTCGTCGTGCAGTAGACTACGGTCGATCACGATGCTGCCCGTCTCACCGGCAGGGCCCTCACCATGCTCTTCAAAACAAAGCACCTCGTTGTCCGTCAGGCGGAGTGCACGCGCCACGTCCAGCCTAAGGGCAGCACCAGTGATCATGGGGTGCCCTGCCTCTTTGCATGTGCCCGGATAGATGGGGCCGTCCGGTCCCATCGGCGCGGCACCTTCTTGCGGAGCTGATATGGCGTCCTGTATATCCCGTCGTGTGCATGTACAGGTGTAGACGAGGCCTAGATCCGTGAGCCGGGCGATAGCCGCGTCATATGCATCCTGCCGAGTGCTCTGGGCCAGAACATTTCCATCCCAATCCAGGCCAAGCCACTGGAGATCGGTCTCGATGAGCTCATGCCATTCCGGGCGAACGCGGGAGGTATCGAGGTCTTCCATTCGGAGTAGAAACCTGCCACCCGCTGCGCGTGCGCGGGTCCATCCCACCCATGCCGAATACGCGTGACCGAGATGCAGCGGCCCTGTTGGGCTTGGGGCGAAGCGCTCCGTATACATTGCGCGTTTCTGCGCCAAACCGCCACAGAAGGGAACCCTGCTGGCAGCCCAGTTTATGTTGCGCTGCACAATAACTTCCGGTATAGCCTTCGCAGATGCATAACTCCAATGAGGCACCTAATGTTCCCGCAGGACTCTCTTGAAGACATGATGAAGCCGGGCCGCGAGGCTTTCGAGTACTGGATCAGCTTCTTTCCCACCGCGCCGCTCTTCGGTGTGAAGTGGCGTTTCGACGGCATGATGCCGGGCATGGATCAGATGATGCCGGGCATGGATCAGATGATGCCGGGCATGAACGCCTTCACGGGGCCAATGAGCGGGTTTACGAAACCTAAAGCTCCAAAGGCAGCGGCACCGAAGACAGCAACTCCGAAACCCGCTGAACCCAAGCCGGCCGCAACTGCCGCGGCGCCGGTCGAAACTCCGGCACCAGCGCCGAAGCCAGCAAAGGCTGAGGCTGCTCCCGTCGTTGTCAAACCCGCAGCAAAGAAGGCCGCGGAGAAGTCCGCCAAACCAGTTGCTGCCAAGGTGGAGAAGGCTGCCGCCAAAACTGCAACCAAGACGCCCGCCAAGGCCAAGACCAAAGGCAAGGCGAAGGATGGCAAGCCCGGAGGGCTGCTGGCCGAGAAGCCCGCGAAGGTCGATGACCTCAAGCTGATCAAGGGCGTCGGCCCGGGACTCGAGCGCGAGCTGAACGGTCTCGGCGTCTACCAGTTCAGCCAGATGGCCGGTTTCAGCAAGGCCGACCTGACCTGGATCGATGACAACCTGACCGCGTTCAAGGGCCGTTGCTTCCGTGACGACTGGACCGGGCAGGCGAAATCTCTGATCGGCTGAATTCCCGATCGGGGTGGGCCAAGCCCCACCCTGCTAGTCAGGAAGCGGAAGCCGCTGCCACGATGGGCAGAAAGTCCGCAGCCTTGAGACTGGCGCCCCCGACCAGGGCGCCGTCCACATCTTCCAACCCGAAGAACTCGGCGGCATTGCCGGGTTTTACGGAACCGCCGTAGAGCAGGCGCACGCCGTCGGCGATCTCGCTGCCGAACCGCGCGGTAAGCGCCGCCCGAATGGCCGCATGCATTTCCTGCACATCACCAGTCGAGGGCGTTCGGCCCGTGCCGATGGCCCAGACCGGTTCGTAGGCGATGACGGTGTTGGCTGCGGTCGCGCCTTCAGGGACTGAGCCTGCCAGTTGCCCGCTGACAACCGAGACTGCGTCGCCGGAATCCCGCTCCGCTTCGGTCTCGCCGACGCAGATTACGGCCAGCAATCCGGCGCGCCACGCGGCCTCCGCTTTCGCGCGGATGACAGCGTCTGTCTCACCGTGGTCAGTACGCCGCTCCGAGTGACCAACGATCACGGCGCTTGCGCCCGCATCCGCGAGCATCTCCGCCGAGATATCACCCGTATGCGCGCCCGAGGGATTGGCGTGGCAGTCCTGACCGCCGATGGCCAGTGGGCTTGCATCGGCTTGCGCTGCCAAAGCTGCCACCAGCGTCGCGGGCGGGCAGATCAACACATCGCAGTCGGGTGAGCCCATACCGGCTGCCATCTCGTCAATGACCGCCGACGCGGCCGCAAGCCCGTTCATCTTCCAGTTTCCTGCTGCGAGCATGCGGCGTGCCATATCGTTCTCCCGTTCCAAGACCGGCGCAACATAGCCGGGCAGGGCAGGGCGGCAAGCCCTTTCGAGCCAGGTGCTCAGGCGTTCTTGCGCGCGGCCTTCCGGGCCTTGGCGGCGGCCTTTTTCGCGGCGGCATCCCGGGCAGGGGCAAGCGATTTGCGCGCCCAGTCGGCAGCTTCGTCCGGGTCATCTTGAGCAGAGTCTGGCAGGCGCCAATAGGGCATCGAGACCGGGCCGCGGCGTTCATTGGAGTAGACCCAGCGCTCGGCGCCAGCATCCTCGAACTCCGCAGCGAGGGTATCGTCGCCGCGCATATAGATCTCGTCGTCGATCACAATCGCAAAACAAGCGTCATCCAGATAGACGCCCGCGCCACCGAACATCCGCCGGACCTGCACCGGGCCAATGCCAGCGAAGAGGTCACGGATATGTTCGCGCAGTTCCGGGGAGAGCGCCATCAGAGCCCCAGCAGCCCCCATCCGGTCCAGGCAAGCGCACCGAACAGAAACACCGCCCCCAGCAGAACGGCCAAGGGGTTGGAAGGCCTGTCAGGCGGTTGGAAGGTGATCGCGGTATCGGCCTCCGGCACCACGGACATGGAAATCAGCCCAGCCGTGTCGAGCCGGTTGTCCGGTCCGAGGGGCGCAGAGCGCATCCCGTCCACGGTCTCCAGATGCACCGTGCCCGCGGGCGTGCCGGAAAGACAGGTGGCCTTGAATTTCACTTCTGCGATCTCGCCATCGGAGACCAACAGCCGTGTGCGCTCGCCCGCCCGGGCGAGTTGGGTCGTCGGCGCGCGCCTGCGGCGCATCACATGCCTTCAAACTTGATGGATTCGCCGCAGCCACAAGCTTCCGAGACGTTGGGATTGTTGAACACGAACCCGCTTTCCAGCAGCGAGGTCTTGTAGTCGATCTCGGTCCCGATCAAGAACATCTGCGCCATAGGTGCGATCATGACACGCGCGCCCTCTTTTTCGACGACGGCGTCGTGTTCGGAGATCTCGGTGGCGTGTTCCATGGTGTATTCCATGCCCGCGCAACCGCCCTTCTTCACGCCGATGCGCAGGCCTTTTGCGCCCTTGGCCATCAGGGCATTGATGCGCTTCACCGCCGCCGGGGTCAGTGTCACTGGGTCCTTGCCAGGGATGCCAAACATCAAACTCTCCAGTGCCAGACTGTTTCACCTGAAACGTATTACTCGAAGTCTGCGCCCGCCGGGAGTGGCAACTTTCGTCAAACCGACAGCGAGCGTGCGGCTATAATCTAGGCAATCGCGCACAAAGGCTCAAGGGTCGTGGATCGAGGTCATCTCAGCCCCATGCAGTTTGCATAGAACGTCACTGTTGCTGGCCAGTCCGAAAAGATCCCGTCGACACCAACGTCCTGTGCCAACACGTGGATGAGTTCCACCATCGCGCCATCACCGGTCACGGCATCGGCAATCGATTGGTAATACCAGCCGCCGCCAGAGTTCAGTGGACCCGAGCGCTCGATGGTCCAAGTAATGATCTTCAGCCCCACGGCTTTCGCCTCAATGGCCAGCGCCGAGGGCACAAGCCGTCCTTCGTCCAGCGTCACCAGCATCCACAGGGGCGGCGCGATGTAGTTCACGCCCATGTCTTTCAGCTCTGCCATACTGTTTGGCCAGGTTGCGGGGTCCATGGGGGAGTAATCGGGCAGTCGGTATTCATCCATCAGGTAGACGGCTTGGCGGCCGAACTCTGGCTCGGCGCGGATCCAGTAGAGCACATCCTCCAGCCGGAAGCTCTGGGCCCAGACATCGCCGGGCGGGATCCCGGCCGCCTTGTATTCGTCGATGAGCTTCTGCGCGTACGCCTCCTGCGTGAACCCATTGAAGGGCATGTCCACTGCGGGGGCCTTCAGTTCGGGTGTGAACTTCGCGCCCAGCGACTTGAACAGCGCGATGGACTCGGCGTGTGTCATCAGGGTGCCGCCCCCGGCCGCATAGAGATCCGTACGCCAGCGGGCTGTGCCATCCATATAGGCCTCGACCGTCATGGCATCCTTGTTGGCCGCGTCCATTTTGCCGGTGAGCGTGCGGAACTCGGCGAGCGTGAGGTCTGAGGTCCGGCATTCCGCGCCCTTGCCTGGGGCAAACGGGCGCGTGCATTTCCCGGCGAGGTCGGTCGCAAGTATGTTCGTGGTCGTGTGCAGGTCATTCTGGGCGTGGCGGC
>JBCDID010000244.1:0-5670 GCA_038749355.1 Pseudomonadota bacterium
AGTGGGCATCAGAGGCGCTAGTGCCCCTGCTGCCCTTTCGCCTTTGCCGACGGCTGCGCCACACTACAGATGATATGTGGACAGGTCTGTCCAATATGCCGCGAGTCTAACGCTAATGCATCGAATGGCAGCAATCGCGCATGATCGGCTACTGTGGCACGCCGATACCTAAGACCGAAATTGGTCAGTTCCAGCTGTGGTGTACAGACCGAGGCGGCAGCCGATATGTGTAGGTTGCGGACGTAGCGGGCACTGCGGCAGCAGCCGGGTCGCGCCAATAGGAGAAGTTCACTCGAGCTGTAGCAGTGGTTAGTGATGATGATGCTGGGGTCCAACGAGGCCTGCAGAAGCTGCGCGCTTACATTTTCTTCCAGTCACCCGTAGCCTCGACTGCTCCCGCTGCGCGATAGATCGTGCTTTCCTCGTAACGCCTCCCCACCAGCATTACCGATACCGGAAGCCCGTCCGACATCCCGCAGGGGATGGCCATGGCCGGGTGGCCGGTGACATCGAAGGGTGCGGTGTTGTTAAGCATCTCGAAGGCTCGCTGCGCCCATAGTTCCAGTGGGGCGTCCGAGGGCGGTAGTGGCGGTGCCTTCATCGGCGTCGTCGGCATCAGCAACAGATCGTACGAGGCCAGCACCTTGTCGTACTCCTCGCGCAACTGCCGGGCAAGGTTCTGCGACTTGGCGTAGTAATGCCCCCGGTGATGCTTCAGATAATAATGCCCTATGAACATGCAGATCTTCAGAGTATCGGACAGCTCATTCGCCCGCTGACGCCAGTTCGCGTGGAAGTCCAGCAGCGAGGTCGTGTACATCCCCTTCCAGCCGGTGCCCATGCCGTTGCCATGCATCATCTGGTTGGTCAGTCCCTCGATGGCGATCGGGGTCCATATGGCGGGGCCTTTGTCGTGCCAGGGGATCGAGATCTCGTCGACCGTCGCACCCATCTGGCGGAACATCTCGGCCGCGGCACGGTTCTTGGCGTCCACGTCGGCTTCCGATTCAGGGCGGCCGAAACCTTCCTTGACCACTCCGATGCGCATCCCAGACACGCCTCGGGTCACCGCCTGCGAATACTGGTCCGTCACCACGTCATACTGGCGCGGGTCCATCCCGTCCGGACCGGCCAGCACCTCCAGCATCACGGCATTGTCCATGACGTTCTGGGTCATCGGGCCGGTGTGGTCGATGGTGCACTCGATGGGCAAGACGCCCGTGTAGGGCACCAGCCCGTGGGTCGGTTTCATCCCGTAGCATCCGCAGAAGGACGCAGGCATCCGGATCGAGCCACCCTGGTCGCCGCCAATGGCCAGGTCCACCATGCCGCCGCCCACAAGCGCCCCCGACCCGGACGACGAGCCCCCCGCCGTGTGCCCCATCTTGTGCGGGTTGTGGCAGGGGCCGGTGGCGTTGGTGTGCGAGCCGCCCGACAGGCAGAAGTATTCGCAATGCGCCTTGCCCGTGATGGTCGCGCCCGCATCTAGCAGCCGGGTCACGATGGTCGCGTCCAGATCCGGCGTATACCCCTTCAGGGTCGAGGCCCCGTTCATCATGGGCACGCCCGCGACACAGACATTGTCCTTGATGGCCACGGTCTTGCCGGTCAGGGGACCGCGTGGAGCGCCCCGGATCTCGGTCTTGACGTACCAGGCGTTCAGCGGGTTGTCCTCACCGGTCGGGCGCGTGCCCGCCGTGCGCGGATACAACACGGGCGGCAGATAATCCGGCAGCGCGTCCACCACGTCATAGGCGTCCAGCGTGCCCTGCATGACCTCGTGGAACTCGCGGATGCGCCCGTCGGACAGGTGCATGCCCAGTTCGAGCGTGATGTCCTTCAACTGCTGGAAGGTTGGGCGTTGAGCGGTCATGTAGCTGATCCTCTCGTTCAGAGTGCTGTCCACGGGGTGCGAGGGCTGTTTGGGTGCCGAGCTGTCCTGGGTTTGATCCGGGACCGCGACCTCGGGCTTGAACAGGGTCGAGGCGGTGCCGTTGGACGCGGCGCCGAATCCGGTGAATTCTTCGATCAACGCTGGATCGGCGGCGTGGGAGCCGGACATCTCGCCCTCGATCACCCCCTTTTGCAGTAGCAGCACCCGGTCCGACAGTTCGGTGATGAAGTCGAGGTTCTGTTCCACCAGCACGATGGTCAGTTCGCGCCGCTTGTTGAGCCCCTTCAGAAGGTCGATGATCTCGTCGATGATGCTGGGCTGGATGCCCTCGGTCGGCTCGTCCAGCAGGATCAGTTCAGGTTCCGAGATCAGCGCGCGGGCCACCGCCAGCAATTGCTGCTCGCCGCCCGAAAGCGCCCCGCCCTCGCGATCCAGCAGGCGCTCCAGCCGGGGAAACTCGACCAGGATCCTCCGCACCGCGTCCTCTTCGTCGGCATCGTGCGCCGCGATCCCCATGCGGATATTGTCGAGCACCGTCAGATTCGGAAAGATCCCGCGCCCTTGCGGCACATAGCCGAGGCCCAGCTTGGCGCGCTCGGAGACGCGCTCGGCCGTCAAGTCAATGCCGCCATAGGTGATCATGCCGCCAGTGGGCCGGATGATGCCCATGATGGTCTTCAAGAGCGTCGTCTTGCCCATGCCGTTGTGGCCGAGGATGCCGACGATCTCGCCACCATCCACGTGGAAGTCGGTGCCTTGCAGCACCGGCACACGGCCATAGCCCGAGGTCAGGCCGCGCACGTCCAGCAGGGCGCTCATGCGGTCCACCTCATACGCGCGTCCCCAGATAGACTTCGCGAGCCTTGGGGTCAGCCGAAATCACCTCCATGGTGTCTTCCATCAGGATGCGGCCTTCGTGGAACAGCGTCACTTTGTCCGAAATCATGCGGATGAACTGCATGTCGTGTTCGACCACGATCAGGGTCGCGGTGGTGTTGATCTCGCGGATCAGTTCGGCGGTTCGGGTGGTTTCGTCATGGGTCATGCCCGCGGCGGGTTCGTCCAACAGCACGAGCCACGGATCAGCGGCCACGATCATGCCAAGCTCCACCCATTGGCGTTGGCCGTGCGCGAGGCTCTCGACCATCTCGGCACGGATCTCGGTTAGTTGCAGGCGTTCCAGGGTCTCCGTGGTCAGCGCCCGCGCGCGGGCGGGCCCGTGCCAGCGGCGCGCGGCGAGCCAGACGTTTTCCTCGACGCTGAGCCCACTAAAGACGTTGGGCACTTGCGTCTTGATGCCGACGCCCAGTGCCGAGACCTCGTGCGGCTCGCGCCCCGCGACGTGCACATCGCGGATCACAACCGACCCCGCGGTCGGGTTCAACTGCCCCGTCAAACACTTGAAGAAGGTCGACTTGCCCGCCCCGTTCGGCCCGATCAGACAGCGAAGCTCACGATCCCAAAGTGAGAAGTCCACCCGATCCACGGCCTTCACACCACCGAAATACATGGACAGACCGCGCGTCTCGAGCACCACTTCGCTGCGCTTCATGACGGGCTCTCCCGCCCGGTGCGGTTGCGTCGGAGGCGCATGCGGCGCTCTTGGGCACGGAGTGTGCGGTGGCCGCGACGGCTTTCCAGCCAGTCGGTGATGGTCGGCACCACGCCTTTTGGCACGCCGAGCACGAAAATGATCAGCACGATCCCAAGGATCAGGTTGTTGTTGATGGACGCGGTGCGGCCCAGCCATTCGGTCAGGTAGTAGAGCCCGAACGCGCCCAGCACCGGCCCGATCAGGGTGCCACGCCCGCCGACGATGACCCAGATGATGACCAGCGAGGCGTTGTAGAGGTTGAAGACATCCGGCGTGACCCGCGTGACCCCTGTGCAAAACAGGACGCCGGCCAGCCCCGCAATGGCCGCCCCCACGGTGAAGATCCCGAGCTTGTAGAGGCGGGTGTCGTAGCCGATCAGTTCCGCGCGCAGTTCGTTCTCACGGATCGCGGTGCAGACACGCCCGAAATGGGTGCGCGTGATCCAGCCGCACAAAAGGTAGGCGAGGATCAGGGCGGCGATGGCCGGGTAGAACAGCTCGAGCCGGCTGAGCGTATCGCCGGGGTCCCATGGCAGGTTGATCTTGGGCGACTTGATCCCATTGAACCCGCCGAGCAGCGCGTCCCCGATCTTGTAATCCGGGCCGGAGGTGCGGCGCATCAGGCTGTAGAGGATCAGTGTGACCGTCAGCGTGATCACCGCGAGGTAGACGTCCGAGACCCGCCCGTAGAACACAACATAGCCCAGGATCGCCGCCGCTGTCGCGGCCACCAGAATGGCAACGACAATCGCCCCGGTGGACTCGCCAGAGTTCGTCGCGGCAATCGAATAGGCATAGGCCCCCAGTCCGAAGAACGCCGTCTGCCCGAAGCACAGGATCCCACCATACCCCCAGACCAGCGCAAGGCTGAGCGCCAGGATCGCCAGAGAGATTGGCACGGTCATCTTGATGATGGTCACCTTGCCGAACAGGGCTGGGGCGGCGAGCATGAAGATCACGCCAAAGATGGCGATGATGACAGTGCCTTGGAAGTCCAGGCTGAGCTTCATCAGAGGCTCTTCCGGAACCAGGTGCCTGTGATCCCGCGCGGCATCAGGCGGAGCAAGACGATGGCGGTCAGCAGGAGCGCAACTTCTCCGATGGTGGGGCCGGTCAGGAAGTCCACCACCCCGTTGACCCCGCCAAGCAGCACCGAGGCCGATGTCGTTCCCGCAAGGATCGCCATGCCGCCCGAGATCACTGTGATGAACGCCTTGGCGATGTAGATCGCGCCAATGGTGGGCAGAACGCCGGTGATCGGGGCAAGCAACCCACCGGCCAGCCCGGATACCATGGCCCCCAGCCCGAAGGTGATCATGTAGATGCGGTTGGTCGAGACGCCCAGCGCCTCGGCCATTTCGGCATTCTGCATGGTCCCGCGCGAGACAAGGCCCAGTTTGGTGAACCGCAGCACCGCCCAGACCAGCGCCAGCAGGGCGACGGTAACAAGGATCAGAAAGAGCTCATAGCCCGATGACGTGAACTCCCCGATCTCGATCACCCCCAACGGGGGCGAGATGGTCGTCGCTGTGGACGCGCCAAAGATCGTCGTCACCAGCCCGATGAACAAGAGCGACAACCCCCAGGTCGCCAGCAACGTGTCCACCATGCGCCCGTAGAGCCACCTGATTAGCAATCGCTCGACGATCACGCCGATCACGCCGACCACCAGCGGCGCCAGCACCAGCATCGCGAACCAGATGTTCACGCCGTTGTTCGTGGCGATGACGACCGTGTAACCGCCCAGCATCAGGAACTCGCCATGCGCGAGGTTGATGACCCGCATCATGCCGAAGATGATGGCCAGCCCCAGGCTGATCAGCGCGAGATTGGCGATCCCGTACAGGATCTGCAGAATGACGGCGACAACAAGATCCATAGGTTTCCCCGGCGGGTAGGGTGGGGTTCAACCCTACCCTACAGATGCCTCAAAGCTCGATGCCCGCGGCTTTCAGCCCGTTTTCGAATTTGAACGTCGACTGGCCTGGATCGGCGACAAGATCGCAGACCAGCAGGGTGTCGGTGGGCGGCTGGCTTTCATGGGTCTCGATGATGTTAAAGCTCTGATCCTTCAGTTCGGCCAGATAGACGTTCTGCAGGCAGTGGTTCGTTTTGGGCTCGATGGTCACGGGGCCGGAGGGACCGGCATAGCTGAGCCCCGCGCGCAGTGCCTCGATCACCG
>JBCDID010000245.1:0-5648 GCA_038749355.1 Pseudomonadota bacterium
CAAGGAAGTCATCCTGCAGGTCGTCGAGAAGTTCGTCATGCAGCTGGAGGCCCAGCTCATGGAGCGTGGTGTCAGCATCGAACTGACGCGCCCCGCCGCCGAGTGGATCGCCGACAGGGGTTACGACGACAAGATGGGTGCGCGCCCGCTGAGCCGCGTGATCCAGGAGCACATCAAGAAGCCGCTGGCGGAGGAGCTCCTGTTCGGCAAGCTCGCCAAGGGCGGCGTCGTGCGTGTCAGCGTGAAGGAAGGCAAACTTACGCTCGACTCCATGCCGCCGTCGAACCCACAGATCCCCAAGGAAGAGACCCCGCTTCTGCCGGCCGACTGAACCATGTTGCGGACTGTTTTGGCGGGGGCGCTGATTGCCTCCCCCGCCATCGCCGGGGACATGTTGTTTCCGGTCGACTGCACGCTCGGGGAAAACTGCTTCATTCAGCAATATGTGGACCGCAACCCCGGGCCCGGGGTGGCGGATTTCACTTGCGGGCCAATGACGTATGACGGGCACCGGGGCACGGACATCCGCCTGCCGGACGAGGCCGCGATGCGGCGCGGCGTGGACGTACTGGCGGCGACACCCGGGGTCGTGCGGCAAATCCGGGATGGAATGGCCGACCGGACCTATGACGCCTCCCGCGCAGAAGCCATCAACGGCAAGGATTGCGGCAACGCGGTGGTTGTGGAACGCGCGGACGGATGGCGGTTTCTCTATTGCCATTTGAAACGCGGCAGTGTGGCGGTTCGCACGGGCGACCGCGTGGCAGCAGGCGAAGTGTTGGGACAGATCGGCTTGTCGGGCCGCACGCAGTTCCCGCATCTGCATCTGACCGTGATGGACCAGGCGCGAAGGATCATGGATCCATTCGATGCGCGCCAGCAGAACGAGGCCTGCTCGCTGAAGGATCGGCGCAGCCTCTGGCGAGACCTCACGGCGCAGGACTACCAGCCGGGCGGGCCGCTGACGGCGGGCTTCTCCGCCTCGGTTCCCAAATACGATGCGATCAAGGCCGGCCGCGCGCACCAATCGGGCTTCGAAACAGACGCGCCCGCACTCGTCTTCTGGGCGCATTTCTTCGGCCTGCGCGCGGGTGACGAGTTGCACCTGCTGCTGACCGGCCCGGACGGCGAAGTGGTCGCGACGGATATAAAGCAGATGACCAAGAATCGCGCCCGACAGTTCTCGGCGGTCGGCAGACGGGTCCGAGGGACGTGGGCGCCGGGGACCTATACGGGCGTGGCGGAACTGGTCCGGGGCGGCGCGCCGGTCGACACCATCACGGCAAGAGCCGAGGTGCACTGATCAATCCGCATTGACCGCGGCGCGAACCGCCTCTTGCGAATCCCGCCCATGGCGTGCATCGAAACCGAAACGGAGCGGGAGATGCAGATGTCTGATCACGTGGTTGTCGTGGGTGCGGGCCAGGCGGGTGCGTCGCTGGTGGCCAAGCTACGGGCGCTGGGGCACGACGGTGCGATCACGCTCATCGGCAATGAGCCCGCCCTGCCCTACCAACGCCCGCCGCTGTCCAAGAAATACCTGTTGGGCGAGATGACGGCGGAGCGGCTGTACCTGAAGCCCGAGAGTTTCTATGCGGAGAACGGAATTACGGTCCGTACCGGTGCGGAAGTCCGTGGGATTGATCCCGCGCGACGCATGGTTGTGCTGAAGAACGAGGAAACCGGCTATGATCTGCTCGCGTTGACGACCGGCTCCCGACCCCGGACGCTGCCTGCCAGCATCGGCGGCGATCTGGCCGGGATCTACACGGTCCGCACAATGGCGGACGTCGATGCGATGGCACCTGAATTTGCCGAGGGACGCCGCACCCTCGTGATCGGCGGTGGCTATATCGGTCTGGAAGCCGCAGCAGTTGCGCGAAAGATGGGTGTCGAGACTGTGCTAGTCGAGATGGCTCCTCGTATTCTGAACCGTGTGGCATCGGCGGAGACCGCGGACTTCTTTCGCGATCTGCATGCCGGGCATGGCGTCGATCTGCTCGAAGGCATCGGGCTTGAACGACTAACGGGCGAGAACGGGCGCGTCACGGGCGCGGTCCTATCGGACGGGAGCACGCTCGCAGTGGATTTCGTCATCGCCGGGATCGGGATCGTGCCGGAGACCGATCTTGCCGAGGCAGCCGGGCTCGCGATCGAGAACGGGATCGCCACGAATGCACACGGGCGCACCTCCGATGCGGCCATCTTTGCCGCCGGAGATTGTGCCTCCTTCCCCTGGGCCGATGGGCGGCTGCGTCTCGAATCAGTGCAGAACGCCATTGATCAGGCCGAGCATGTGGCGGGCGCGATGCTGGGCGACACGTCTCCCTATCTGCCGAAACCCTGGTTCTGGTCTGACCAGTACGATTGCAAACTGCAAATCGCGGGGTTGAACACGGGCTACGATCAGGTGGTGACTCGGCCGGGCACGCGACCGGGCGGCTTGTCAGTGTGGTACTACATGGGCGCGCGCCTGTTGGCGGTGGACGCCATGAACGATCCCAAAGCCTACATGACCGGCAAGCGGTGGATCGAAGCGGGACAGTCACCGGCCCCGGAACGGCTGGCGGATGCGGCTGTGGATCTGCGCGCGGCTCTCTGACCGGCCCGGCGTGCGGGTGACCCGATCCAAGACCGGGCCACCTGGACGCCAAACGTCAGACACGCCAGTTACGCCGCATTCGATCCGGCTCGCCGGGGGAGACGGGTTGGGACCCAGGCGACGCCTTTCTGATCGAATCAAGTTCAGAAACACCGGTAACCGGCGTTCAGGATGTGATTTTTGTTACAATTCGCGAATCTCGCTACAAAACCTTGCCGTGCGCTGATCCAAGAGTATGAATGGAGGAGATCTGACGCACGAGAGTATTTTCGGACAGATATGAAGCAGACGCTATTGGCAATCGCCCGACGCTGGGAATTCCGATTCTGTCTGATCCGAAGAGCTCTTAGACTGGGGCTGAGCGCGTCGGCAGGAGGGCGGTATTATGAGCGACGGGGTCGCGCACGAGTATCCGGAGGGGAGCACGCTTTGGTCCTGTGGACCGGATGGGTGCGCGGAACTCGCAAAGTTTTGGACCGAGAGCAACTTTCCCCCGAAATCGGTCATCGTCAGCGAAGCCGATACCGATGATGACGTGTTCTTCGTAGTGGATGGGCTCGCGCGGGCCGCAACGTTCACAGACAACGGCCGTGAGGTACTGTACTCGGATCTGCCCCGGGGCGATTCCTTCGGGATCTTTGCAGCCATCGACGGTCAACCACGATCAACGAATGTGTTCGCTAAGGAGCACAGCCGCATTGCGCGCATGTCCGCCAATCACTTCCGCGAGGTGCTCTACACCAACCCGTCAGTGAACAAGGCATTCATCTTCTATCTCGTTGATCGGATCCGCTACCTGTCGGGTAGAATGACGGAGGCAACTACTCTGTCGACCGAGCAGCGGCTCTGTGCGCAATTGCTGCGCATGTGCGCGAAAACGGGGCGCGATACAGGGTTCATCGAGAAGCTCGCCACGCAACAGGAGCTGGCGACGCTGATCTCCTCGCAGCGGGAGTCGGTTGGACGCGAGATGTCGAAGCTGAAGGATCAAGGTCTCATTAATCGAGACGGCAAGTCCTTGACGATTCACTCCCTTCGCGGTCTGGAGGCGAAGTTGAGCGACCTCTAGGTCTCTGCAATCGCGGGCCGAATCTGGAGGCGCTTCGGAAACAGCATCGTTATCCTGCTCGACGATTCACCCACATCGGCGATCCGGAGTTGTCCGTGATTGCGTTCTACGAGCCGTTGGCAAAGCGACCACGCATGACTGTCTTCCAACTCTCTTCCGTTGGGCGGAGAAAGCAGATCCGAGTGCATTGCGATCGACTGTTTCCGTGCCGAGAGTTGTAGGCCCTTCTCGAGCATCCAAATCAATGGGTTCCCGTCCTCGTCTTGCCCACAGCCTATCTCGATCTCGGGTACCCGACCAACCCGACCATTGCGCACGGCTGTCAGAAGCAACTCCTCGAACAGCATTTCGATCTGGGGTCGCTTCGCACGCAATACCGGCAGCGGATGGACGACCACATGCGCACGGCTGTTGGCGATCTCGCCCAGGTCATCGCGCAATATGGTCTCTAGAACCATTGTGAGATCAACGTCTTCCTCAACATCGAGCGCGCGATGCGTAGCAGCCGTGATCACGGTATCGTCGATCAGGCCCGCCACATGGCGCGTGACCCGCGCGAGCCCCTTCACGTAGCGATTGCGATCTTCGTCCCGTATCTGTTCGCCCTGCATCATGCGCCAGGCAAGGGACATCAACGGTAGTGTCTGCCCCTTCAACAATCGCATGTTGCGGATCGCGATACGGCGCAGGGTTTCGTTCTCTGCCTGCAGGTTGGAGATCACCGCAAGTTGGTCGGCCGCAGGGCCAAGGTGCCGGTCCAATGCGGCCTCAACCGCCTGATCAAGCTTCTCTCCCGCCAGTTCCGAGACCCCGAGCACGTCAGAGACCCCCGTCCGCAGTGCCTCAGCGATCTCCGCATCGCTAAGGTCGTCGCCAACAAGCATCATTGGCACATCCAGAACACGCGCCTGCTGCAGCAGCGAGGCCGCAGATGATCCCGGCCCTCCAATCGCCGCAGAGCTGACAAATACGAGATCGGCGCGCCTTTCACGTAGGGCAGTTCGGGCCGCTTCCGCATCCGGCACCGCTTCGAGGACAAACTCGTATCGACTCCGCGCGGCGCATGCCCTCAGGGCGTCCATCTCCGACGCCGAGGGTGCAAGCAGGAGGCATTTGAGTGGCCGTCGGATATCCACCTCGCCCAACCCGGCGGCGTCAAGCATCTGTCCGTCGGGGTGCAACTGGGCGGCGGGCATCGGCATTTCAGGCATCCCTTCTGGGGTAACGCAGTCCGCACACGATTGGGGAGCATGGTAAACATTGCGCTAACATACCTGACGCGGCGGAACGCTTTGCACTAAGTCAGGAAGATGCAATGGTTCCTTAAACATAACCGGATCGACTGGGGTCGATGACAGACGAGCACGCAAAGCCAGCCGACAGCGCGCGGACGCGGCGAGCCTATACGAGGGCGGAGGCATGGGCGGACATGACTGTCCATGCTCTGGGCGTTGTGGGCGCGCTGGCAGCCGTGCCTGTGCTGATCACACTGGCGGCAGTTTGGCGTGACGACGGCGCGCTGATCGCAGCGGTTGCCATTTACGGGGCGGCGCTGCTGGTCATGTTCTCGGCCTCGGCCGGGTACAACTTCGCCAATCTGCGATTATCTGGCGGGCGGTTGCTGGAGGCTTTGCGTCGCTTCGACCACGCCGCCATTTATGTCAAGATAGCAGGCACTTACACGCCATACGCCGTGCTGACCGGCGGCCCGTTGGGGCGCTGGCTGCTGGTCGGCGTCTGGGCAACGGCCGTGCTCGGACTGATGGGGAAGGTGATCGCGCCGGACCGGTGGCCGCGCCTGTCGCTCTTCCTTTACCTCGCTCTGGGCTGGTGCGTGGTCCTCGTGTTTGGCCCTGTAAGCCAATCAATCACCACCACAACGGCCGCACTGATTGTGGTCGGAGGATGCCTCTATTCAGTGGGCGTGATCTTCTTCCTCTGGGAGCGCCTGCCCTTTCAGAACGCGATCTGGCATGC
>JBCDID010000246.1:0-5636 GCA_038749355.1 Pseudomonadota bacterium
CGCAGCGGCAACGCCGCCCATTAGTAACAAACCCATCGTGGCGGAAAGCAGGGTTCTGGACATCGTCGTCTCCCAATGCGTTGTTCTCTATTGCACCCGGATTATGGTTGGGTGGATGGGCTTGAATACGCCATCAACGTGTGAAAATCCAGTCTTATGCAGTAAATTGCATGTGACGGGCTGCTGGGAATGCCCTCGCGGGAGGTGCGCATGTTCGACATTCTGATCACAGTTTGCGCATTGGCGGGTGCGCCCTGCGCCGAGCGATTGCTGCCCTCGGGCCTGCCTGAGGTTGTGTGCTCGGCAGAGGCCAAGGCTCGTGCCAGCGATTGGGCGAAGGCACATGACTTGAATGTGCAAACGTCGGATTGTGTGCAGCAAATGGACTTAAGCGACCGAATTGATGCGCTTGAGGTTCAGCAGATCGCCGCTGGCGTCTTCGTCCATCAGGGCGCATACGGCGTGCCAGACTCGGAAAACGGCGGTGACCTTGCCAATTTAGGGTTCATCGTTGGCGACGAGGCCGTGGCGGTCATTGATGCGGGCACCACGCGCGCCGTCGCAGAACAGCTCTACGTCGCGATCCGCGCGCAGACTGACCTGCCCATCCACTACCTCATTCTGAGCCACATGCATCCGGACCATTCACTAGGAGCGGAGCTGTTCCATGAGGCAGGCGCCGAGGTGCTCGGCCATCCCAACCTCGGGCAGGCGCTCGCCAACAGGGCAGAAAGCTATGAGCGAGCGCTCGCTCGTTTGATCGGCCCGGAGGGATTTCTTGGTACTCGGCTGATCGGCCCAGATAGGCAAGTGGAGCAGACCAAACTGGACCTCGGCGGGCGCTCATTGCTGGTCGAGGCGCATCCCTTCGCGCACACAGAAACCGATGTGACTGTGCTGGACCAGAAAACGGGCATCTGGTTCATGGGCGATCTGGTCTTCGCCGAACATACGCCGGCGCTGGACGGCACAATCCTCGGCTGGCAGCAACTGATTGCCAAGCTGTCAAAGAGGGACGTCAAAGGGATCGTGCCCGGACATGGACCCGTGCCGTTGCCCTGGCCAGAGGGGGCGGCACCAATGCGAGCCTATCTCGCCGCGATCACCGAGGAGACCCGCCGTGCAATCGCTGACGGTCTGCCGATGAGCACCGCCGTGCGCAAGATCGGCGAAAGCCAGCGCGAACACTGGAAACTCTTCGACGAGTTCAACACGCGCAACGCTACGACAGCGTATCAGGAGCTAGAGTGGGAGTAGCGGGTTAACCTCACTCCAGCGCATTCATGATCGATCGCGCCATCGAGAAAGCCCGCTTTTCCAGAATAGTCGGGGTCTCGCATACGAAGGTGAGGGACTGCTGCCGGTCCTTGTAAATTCGCATATCCCAGTGAAGCTTGTCTTCCAGTTCCTCGATCCGGTCCTCGTCATCGAAGGTCTTGTCTGCCTTGCCCGCCAGCGCCGTGATCTCGTTCTGGGCGTCTTCGATGGTCTGCGAGAGCGCTGTCTGGGTCTTCGCGTAGCGCGCAATGCCCTGGATAATCTCAGTGCGCTCCCGGTCGATTAAGGCGAAGGTCCCGGCAAAGAGCAAACGGAGCTTCTCGGCCCGGCCATCACCAGATGCATCGGCGAAAGTGGTGATGAGGCGGTCTGCCTCCTCCTGCGCAGTCCGGCGCACCGCCAGTACTGGTGCCAGCGTCGCGACATCCTCGGCCTTGCGCCATGCGGTCAGATCAGCCTCCTCAATCAGCGGACCCGCCCACATCTGGCCTGTGCTCAAATGCAGAACCTTGCGTTGCACGCACGGCCATTCCGGGTCGTCAAAGCTTGCCGCGTGAGCCCAAGGGGCCATCAGGGCCAGGCAGATCGCCAGCCAGGGTTTCAGATGTGCCATCCATGACCTCCCAGAACAGGCCTCAGTTCGACCTTAACCATGCCATCATTATTCTCATGCTACTCATGACGTTCCGCTGCCTGTCGCCCATGCCGTGACTCCCGGGTGGCAGCGGACGAATGCGGCCGCCACGAAGCCGCGGGACTCTCCAGGGGGGAACGACCAGAACGAAGGGCAGGCCAGAGCGGCGCCTTTTGCTGGTGGTGTGAACCTGGAAGGGAAGATCCATGATTGTGCTTGCGTTTGTCGCCTGTCTGCAGTCCTCGCCCGATGTGTGCCGGGAGCAGAACCTGCTGTTCTCGGAACAGATGAGCCCCATGACCTGCCTGATGCAGGCCCAGCCCCGGCTGGCGGAGTGGTCGAACACCCATCCCGGCTGGCGGGTTGCCAGTTGGCGGTGCGGCAGTTCGGAGCAGTTCGGCACCAAGGTCTGAACACGGGCCCGCTCACGGCATCCGGTATTCAAACGCGTCGGAGGCCTGACCGGCCTCGGCCACCGCCTGCGCCCGCATGGCCGCATGCTGAGGCGATTTCGAGCATACCGGATCCGTGGTGCCCGCATCCCCGTTCCAGGCGAAGGCCTGGCACCGGCAACCGCCCCAGTCCTTGTCCTTGCGGTCGCAGGACTGGCAGGGATCCGGCATCCAGTCGGTGCCGCGATAGGCGTTGAACGCCTCGCCATATGCCCAGATCTTGGCCAGCGACCGGTCGCGGACGTTCTCGAACTTTAGCGTCGTGATGGTCTCCGCCGCATGGCAGGGCAGCACCGTCCCACGCGGGGTAATGCAGAGCCCGACCCGCGCCCAGCCACCCATGCAGGGCTTGGGATAGGTGCCCAGGTGATCCGGCGTGACATAGTCGATGACCAAGGTGCCCTTCAGCCGCTCGCGCGCCTCGGCCACAACCTCGCCCCCGCGCTTGACCTGTTCCTCGGTCGGCATCAGCGCAAAGCGGTTCTTGTAGGCCCAGCCATGGTACTGGGTGTTCGCCACCTCCAGACGACGGGCGCCAAGGCGCACGGCCATATCGATGGTCTCGGGCAACTGGTCGAGGTTCTGTCGGTGCATCACCGCGTTCACGGTCAGCGGGATGCCTTCCTCGGCGATCCATTCGGCAAGCTGCATCTTCGTCTCGAACCCGCGCTTGTAGCCACCGATCCGGTTGGCAGTGATCGCGTTGGCGCCCTGGATGGACAACTGCACATGGTCGAGCCCGCGGTCGGAGATATCCTTGAACCGCTTCTCGGTCAGGCCCACGCCCGAGGTGATGAGGTTGGTGAAGAGCCCCGCCTCCCGCGCGCCTGTGGTCAGTTCTTCGAGATCTTTGCGCGAGGCCGGCTCACCGCCGGAGAGATGCACATGCAGCACACCCATCCGGGCCGCCTGGTGAAAGACATCGATCCAGGTTTCTGTGTCCAGCTCGTCGGACCGGCGCGCCAGTTCCAGCGGGTTTGAGCAATAGGGACATTTCAACGGACACCGATGGGTCAGCTCCGCCAGCATCGCCATGGGCACCGGCACGGCGCGCATGGCCTTCTTCAGGTCGGTCATTTGCTGGTTCTTGATCTGCTGATTCATGAACGTAGCTCCACCATGCGCCGGTTCACTAGATCGGTCAGGAACTTGCCAGCATCGGCGGCAATCCGGTCCCTTGGCGCGTTGAAATCCGTGGCGAGTTTGTCGACGACTCCTCCGAAATCACGCTTCCCGTCCACCACGTTGAGAATCGCGACACTGATATCGTTCATCTTCACGGCCCGCTCCGGGGCCAGCAGAAACCAGCCCTTGCGGATCTCGCAGTGATGCAGCCGCACACCTCGCGGCAGGAACGGCGTCTGATTGTCGGCGATACCGGTCACTCCGGGCGCCCTCGGCGCGCACAGGCCGGATGGCCGATCACGCCAGGTGTCTCGTGTGAACGCACGCCAGTGCGTGAACTCCGTTTGCCTCGCTCACCGGTCATGCCGCCGCCGCGACAAGCGCCTCGCCGGGCTGCCATGCCCCCGGGCAAGGATTGCCGTTCACATAGACATGGTAGAGCGCATCCAGCTGCGTCCAGAGCATCCCGCATTTGAAGCGGAGCGCGTCCAATGCCGCCTCCTGCTCCGCTTCGGTCCGCGCGTTCGTCTTCACGTACTCCAGCGCCCAGTCCGCATCACGCGGGGCCTGGGAAAGCCGGTGGCCGAAATAGCGCAGGATGTCCTCGGTGATGAAGTCATAGTTCGCCAGCATGCCCTTGACGCGCTGGCCGATAATCATGGGCGAGAACATCTCGGTGAGGGATGAGGCCACTGCCTCCAGCTCCGTGCGGTCGCGGACATAGGCCACATAGGCATCGCAGGCGAACCGGGTCGCGGGCAGCGCCCCGCGCATTGAAGTCACGTAAGCCCGATCCAGCCCGAGCCCGTCCGTGAGCGCCAGCCAGCGACGCAGCCCGCCTTCCGGCGCATCGCCGATCTCACCATCATGGTCGACAATGCGCTGGCGCCATTCGCGCCGGTCCTCCACCGAGGTCAGCCGCGCCAGCAAAGTGGCATCCTTGGTGGGAATGATCTGCTGATAGCAATACCGGTTCAGTGCCCAGGCGCGCACCTGATCCTTCGTACACCCGCCCGAGTGCAACAGCTGATGGAACGGGTGCAGGTGGTGGTAGCGCTCCTCACCGATCTGGCGCAGCGCAGCCTCCATCTGGTCCGGCGTTCGGGTCATCATCTCCTCCCTTGCCGCGCTTCAGAGCGCGATCTCCATCCCATCATAGCCGATTTCCCAGCCATTTGCCCGGGCCTCAGCCCTTTCCGGCCCATCGCGCCAGACCGGGTTGGTGTTGTTCAAATGGACATAGACCTTTCGGGCCACGTTCAAATCCGCGAAAGCCGCCATCGACCCGGCAGCGCCGGATATCGACATATGGCCCATGCGCGCACCCGTCTTCAGGCCGACGCCCTGGGTGATCATCTCGTCATCGGCCCAGAGAGTGCCGTCGAAGAGCACCAGTGCCGCGCCGCTCAGCCTGTCGGCCAGGTCAGAGATCATGCGCGCACAGCCGGGGACGTAGAAGAGGGTCTGAGCGCCATCGGTGATCTCGACCCCTACGGTCTGCTCGCCCATCAGGTCTGTCTGAACCGCGTCGCCACCGTGCGCACCCTCCATGAACAACGGCACCTTGCCGGGCACGGCAAAGAGCGTCGCGGTCACACCGGGTAGCAGGTCGAAGGGTGTGTCGAGCTCGATGGTCCGCCGGGTCACGAAAGCGGGGTCGAGCGCATTGAAGATCGGGTTCTCGGCCAAGACCTCTGCAATAGAGGCGGTGGCGAACAGGTCATAGCCCTGCTTCTCCCGCAAAGTCAGCAGCCCGGCGATGTGGTCGATGTCGCCATTGGTCAGCAGCACTGCGCGGATGGGTGTGTCGCGCAGCCCACGCCCGTCGCGGGGCCGCAATTGCGGCCGCGCCATGATCTGCGTGCGAATATCGGGGGAGGCGTTCAGCAGCGCCCAATCCGTCCCATTCACCGAGACAGCCAGTGACGACTGCGTCGCAGGGATCAGCGGGGCATCGCCGCGCCAGAAGGTCGAGGAGTTGGGGCCGTTGCAGTTCCACTGGGGCAGCCCGCCCCCGGCAGCAGCACCAACAACAAGGGCGCGCAAAGACATGATCCCGCGCGCCCCTATCTCTGATTGCTCAGATAGCTGTACTTAGAACAGCTCACCATCATCTTCGGCCGGGAAATACATGTTGATTTCCATGC
>JBCDID010000247.1:0-5602 GCA_038749355.1 Pseudomonadota bacterium
AGGGCCGTTGATCCCTGGGGCACCGGATCACGCTCCAGCACCAGAACCTCCGCGCCAGCCTCCTGTGCGCGCAGGCCCGCGACAATCCCGCAGGCCCCCGCACCTACGACGACGACCTCTGTTTCGATGTCGAAGCGGTCGGGTGCTGGGAGGGTCTCAGCCATTGATCCAGGCCAGAGCCTCGGCACAGGACATTGGTGTGGAGATGGTCGACAGATCGCGGATCGCGGTCTCGTGCACCTCCTCGCGGAAGCTGGCGCAGCCGTCCGTCAGGATCACCGTGTTGAAGTCCCGGACATGGGCATCTCTCAGCGTCGAGGCCACACCGCCCTGTGTCACGATGCCCGAGAAGATCAGTGTGTCGATGCCAGCCCGGTTGAGGACGAATTCGAGGCGGGACTGGTAGAACGCGGAATACGCGACCTTCTCGACGCTCAGGTCGGCGGGTTGCAACTCGTCGATCAGCGCCTGTCCCCAGCTGCCGGGTGTGAAGTCGCCCTTGGTTAGGAAGGGCCGCATCCGGGCGAGATGGTCCGATATGAAGGGCGCGCCGCCTTTGCCTGTGACAAGGGTGAAGTGTGTGGATACGACCCAGCCTCCGCGGCTGCGGAGTACATCGGCCAATGGCTTGACGCGTGCTGGCAGGGCGGCGATCGCAGTGGAGGTCTTGCGTGCGCGACCATAGGCCCCGTCGGGATGCAGGAAGTCGTTTTGCAAGTCGACGAGCATCAGGGCGGTGCGTGGTGTATCGAAGCGCGAGTATGGATCGGTCACGGGTCAGTCTCCGGCGTTGATTGGCCCTGCGGGCTCCGGTGCATCATGGATGCACCCTACACGCCGCGCCAACTGGGGCTCCGCGTAGGGTGCATCCAAAGCGTGCTTGCACGCGTGATGCACCGCCGGGTCCCGAAGGGATAATTCCCCCCTCAGCCGTCACGACGGATCACCAGATTTCCGAACGGGTCAACCTCGCCCCGAAGCCCGGGATCGATGAAGATGGTGGTGTCCGGTTGCTCCAGCACGGCCGGTCCCCGGATCACCGTGCCCCGCGGCAGGGCGAGACGGTCATAGATCGCGGCCTCCAGCCTCTCTCCATTTGCCTGCACGGGGCGCGTCCCGATCCTGCAATCGTCCAGCCCACCCCCACGAGGAGGCGCGAACACCCCCATATCGAAACCCGGGCGCTTACCGGTCACGGCAATGCGGTAGTTCATCACGCGCACCGGGATGCCCTCCAGCACCCGCCTGTAAGCCGCCCAATAGGCCCCCTGGAAGGCGTCCAGCAGACCCGCTTCGGTCAGGTCCCGATCCGTCGGGAACGGCACCGCCACAGTATGCGTCTGCCCGAGATAGAGCATGTCGAACGCATAGGCACGCTCGACCTTGGCAAAGGTCATACCCGAGGCACGGAGTGCGGCCTCCTCGGCTTCAGCAGTCGTGGCCATCTCCGCCGACAGGGCCGCCATGTCCAGACCCGCCAGCAAGGCGTTCACAGTGCGCACCCGGTCCCGGCGCATATCTGCCACCACACACCCCAGCGCCGAGGTCACCCCCGGGAAGCGCGGCACAAGCGCCGAGCCGAGCCCCACATCTTGCATCAGCGCGCCCGTGTGCAGCGCGCCGCCACCGCCAAAGGGCATGGCCGTGAACTTGCCCGGATCGTGGCCCCGCTCGATGGAGACCAGACGGATCGCCCCCGCCATCTTGGCATTGGCCACCCGCAGGATCGCCTCTGCTGCGTTCAGCGGGTCCAACCCCAGCGGCATGGCCACATGCGTCCTGATCGCCTCCATCGCGGCATCGGTGTCCAGCCGGTCCAGCTTCCCTCCGATGGGTCGGTCGGCGTTGATCCGGCCAAGCACGAGGTCAGCATCGGTCACGGTGGGCCGGTCATTGCCGAGCCCATAGCAGACCGGGCCCGGGTCCGAGCCCGCGCTCTCCGGGCCCACCTGCAACAGCCCGCCCGCATCGACCCAGGCAATGGAGCCACCGCCTGCGCCGATGGTGGTGATCTCGATCATCGGCTGGCGGATCACCATGCCGAAATCGATGGCGGATTGCGGAGCCAGCGCCGCCTCGCCGCCAGCGACCAGCGACACGTCGAACGAGGTCCCGCCCATATCGCAGGTGATCACGTTCTCGAAGCCTGCCGCCGCCGCGATGGCCTGGGAGGCGATGACGCCCGCCGCAGGGCCGGACAGGGCTGTCTTGACCGGCGTTGCCCGGGCATCGCCCACGGACATGACCCCACCATTGGATTGCACGATCAGGATGTCGGTGTCCTGGTTCCGGTCCGCCACGGCCGTCTCCAGCCGGTCCAGATAGGAGGACACGACAGGTTGCAGATAGGCGTTCAACGCGGCCGTCGAGGCGCGCTCGAACTCGCGGATCTCCTGCCCGATCTCGGTCGCGGCGGTCACATAGGCGTTGGGCCAAAGGCTGCGGATCGCGTCGGTGCCGCGTGTCTCGTTCTCCGCATTGGCATAGCCGTTGATGAAGAACAGGCAGACGGCTTCGGCGCCCGCCTCCAGCAACTGTCTGCCTGCGGCTTCGATGTCCGCGGGGTCGACGCCGGTGTGAATCGTCCCGTCCGCATGGGTGCGCTCAGGCACTTCCAGGCGGAGATCACGCGGGATCACCGGCTCGAACTGACCCCACAGCCCCCATGTCCGGGGCCGGTCGCGGCGGCGCATCTCCAGCACGTCCCGGAAGCCCTCGGATGTGATCATGCCGGTCCGCGCGCCCTTGCGTTCCAGCAGCGCGTTGGTGCCGACCGTGGTGCCATGCACGATGGTCGCGATGTCAGAGAACTCCGCGAGCCCGGCGATGCCGTCGATGAACCCGCGCGACTGGTCGCCTCGGGTCGAGGGCACCTTGCCCGTGGTCACGCGCCCGGACGCCTCGTCGAGGACGAAGATGTCGGTGAACGTGCCGCCCACATCGACGCCGATGATCAGGCTCATTGGCCTGCCTCGCAGGGATTGGCGCCCGGTCCCGCGCCGGCGATCCAGCCTGTGATCCAGCCGAGCGTTTGATCGGACGGCGCGGGGCCCACGGAGGAAAGGGGCCGTCCTTCGGGCGTCTGCTGGAACAGGTGATTGTGCCGGGGCAGGGTCTCTGTGGTCAGCTTAGGAATGGAATGAGCGGCCAGCGCCGTGCCATCGGCCTCCGCATCGACCTTCCAATCGTCCTCGGCGAAAAGCGCAAGCACCGGCATCCGCAGATTGTCGTAGGCGGACATATCGTGACTCAGGAACGAGCGCAGCATCCGCGACCCGAAGAACGCCACCTGCTCAGCAGACCAGTTCTCATCCCCGCCGACCTGTTCGGCCAGCCCTGCCACTGTGGCCTTCAGTGCCTCGTCCCCTTCAAGGGTCGCAGCGGCGATATCGCGGATCAACTCGTCGTTCCGTGCGATGCGCGCCTCGGGCACCCGGTTGAGCTCCAGCTTGCGCCGGGTCTGGGCGCGCAGAAGTTCCGCGCCGGGCGTCGCAGGGGAGGCCAGCATGATGGCGAAGGCGGGTTGGACCTCGGCTGCCGCCAGCGACAGGATCACGCCGCCCATGCTATGGCCGAGCACGCCGATCCGGGTCGGATTGACCTCGCCCGTACTGCAGAGGAAGGCTATGGCCTTGGTCAGGTCTGCGGCCTCCTCGGCCAGGGTCGCGTCCGGATTGCCCTCGGAGCCGCCAACGCCCCGGTCGTCATAGCGCAAGGTCGCAATGCCGTGGCGTTCCAGGTGGTTGGCGATGCGGCGGAAGGGTTTCAGGCCACGGACGGTCTCGTCGCGGTCCTGAGGGCCCGAGCCGCTGACGAGGATCAGGGCCGGGGGGTTGGGGCGGCGCTCCGGCACCACGAGTGTTCCGGCAAGCGTTCCTTCCGCGCCCGGGAAGGTGACCTCGCGCGGTGCGGGTTCGGCGGTTGTGGCGAGACCCGCCAACAGGGTGAAGATCAGCAACGCGCGGAACATCAGAGGTCGCCTGCATAGCCGAGTTCGGCATCGCGGCGGCGGGCTGTCTCCGGTCTTTCGTCCGGGTCGCCATAGCCGCCACCGCCGGGAGTCTCCAGCTTCACCCTGTCGCCGCGCGCGAGCTTCACGCCGGTGATCTTGGAGGCCATGGGCGGGCTCTGTGGCCCCTCTGGCCCCGGGTACGTGAACCGGGTCATGGCCGCGTCACCGCCACCGGCCACGCCGCGAGGCGGGTGCTTGCCCCGGTCGCCGAAGAGGAACCCGATGGCCTCCTTCTCCAGCAACTCGATCTCGTAAACAGCACCCAGGCCGCCCCTGTGCCGTCCCTCGCCGCCTGATCCCGAACGCAGCGCCCATTGGGTGAACTTCACCGGATAGGCGGCTTCGAGGATCTCCAGCGGCGGGATCGTTGCCGTCGAGATCGGTGCGTTGCCGTGGTTCAGCCCGTCGCCCTCCGGATGGCCCCCATGCCCTCCACCAAAGAACGAGAACATGACCCAACGCTGCCCGTTCGCCCGGTGGCCGGCCAGCGAGAGCGCGTTGATCGTGCCGTAGGCGCAGCCGTTCGAGCGTTCCGGCGCGATCTCTGCCACCGCCTGGAAGACGAGGTCGATGAGCCGCATGATGGTCTCGGTGTACCCGCCGACTGGGCGGGGGGCCTTGGCGGCGAGGATCGAGCCCTCGGGCACGTGGAAAGTGATCGGCTCCATGACGCCCGCGTTCGCCGGGACCTCGCCGAACACGTGCTTCAGCGCCACATAGCAGGCCGCGATGGTGGTCGAGCGGGATATGTTCACCGGACCCGCGCAGGCAGGCATGGAGCGGGAGAAATCCATAACCATACGGTCGCCCTGGATGGTCAGATCGAGCGCGACCTTCAGGGGCGTATCTTCGGTGCCGTCATTGTCCAGCCAGTCCTCGGCGGAGACTGTGCCGTCCGGCAGTTCGGCGATCTCGGCGCGCATGAGGGCGGCGGCCCGGGATTTGAGTTCCGTCAAGGCGCTCGACACGGTCCAGGTGCCGTACTCGTCCAGGAGCGCGTCCATGCGGGAGATGCCGAGGTCCAAGGCCCCGATCTGTCCCATGAGGTCTCCATAGGCGGAGCCGGGAAGGCGGGAATTCGCCAGAAGGATGTCCACCACGTCCTGTCTGAGCGTGCCCTGGTCGTAGAGTTTCACGGGGGGCAGGAGGAAGCCCTCCTGAAAGCTTTCGGTCGCGGCCGGGTTGTAGTTGCCGGGCACGTTGCCGCCGACATCGTGCCAGTGCCCGACCGAGGCGAGCCAGCAGAAGAGCTCTCCATCCCGGAAATAGGGGCGCACGAGGCGGAGGTCCGAGAGGTGCGTGCCGCCCTCGTAGGGGTCGTTGAAGATCCAGACATCGCCGTCGCGGGCGCGGTCTGCCGCTTTGTCGATGATCATCTTCACGCCGAAAGCCATGACACCGACGAAGATGGGTAGACCCGACTTGCCCTGAACAAGCGTTTCACCCGTCGTCGCATCGTAAATGCCATGGGAGGCGTCGTGGGCCTCTGCGATGATCGGGTTGAAGGCCGCGCGAAAGAGGGTCGCGTCCATTTCGTCGGCGATCTGCTCAAGGCGCCCCTTGAGCACCGCGAGTGTGACGGGGTCCAGG
>JBCDID010000248.1:0-5595 GCA_038749355.1 Pseudomonadota bacterium
CGCTCAGCTTTTCGCCCGCCTCCGAGATTGTGAAGTCCGGATCGGCAGTGGCTCTGCGCACGCGCTCGGCGATCTCGGCGGCCATCTCGGTCGTGACTTCAGGCATTACGACCATGAACTCCTCACCGCCCATGCGCGCGACCAGATCTATCCCGCGCACATTCTCCTGCAGCCGCTTGGCGAATTCCTTCAAGACCATATCGCCTGCCGCATGGCCGTGATTGTCATTGACCGATTTGAACCGGTCGAGATCCAGGATCATGACGGCAAGGCCGGTATCCTTCTCCCGCGCCTGTTCGATCAGCGCATCCAGATGCATGTTTGCGTAGCGGCGGTTGTAACACCCGGTCAGCGAATCCGTGACAGCCTGCACCATGTTGTTGCGCATGTTCTCACGCAGTTGGTCCGCGTAGCTCTTGCGGCGCAACTGCGTCTGCACCCGGGCGGTCAGTTCCAAAAGATCGACGGGGGCATTGATGTAGTCTGAAAAGCCGATTTCGAGCGCCTTGGTGGCAAGCTCAAGATTCTCACCCGGCACGACCAGAACCGTCGCAGCCTGCCGGGTCTCCGGTCGCGCACGCAAAACAGAACCGAACCGGAGCGCATCCTCGGTCGGGAACCCTGTGTCCAGCAGCACCGCATCCGGCCCTGCAAATTCCACGAGCGAGGTTGCTTCGGCAATGCTGGTGGCAACTTCAACCCGGCAGCGGATCCCACGGATCAGGGCCTGGGCAATCTGATCGCCGCGGTTCACTGAGGGACTGACAAGCACCACGAGGCTGTCGGGAAACACCACTGCACGAGCCGCCGCCAACATCTGGCGCTCGGCCACACCCGACGAGGTTTGATCGCGCAGGATCATCTCGTCGACCATCATCTTCATGCGGATGAGCGAGGCAACCCGGCTCATCAGCGCGAGGTCCTCGAACGGTTTGGAGAGGAAGTCGTCGGCACCGGCTTCCAGCCCGTTGACCCGGTCCTCCCGCTTGTCGAGCGCGGTGAGCATCACGACCGGGACATGTAGTGTCTCCGGTGCCGCCTTGAGCTGACGGCAGACCTCGAACCCGTCAATGCCCGGCAGCATCACATCCAGCAGCACGAGGTCCGGCTTCTCGGTCTTGGCGAGCTTCAACGCCGTCTCACCGTCCTCGGCTTCCACCACGTCGTAATAGGCCTGGTTCAGCTTGTTGCGAAGATACAGTCGGATGGTCCCGGTATCTTCGACAATGAGAACGCGTCCAGGCATACAGAACTCTGCTCACAACTTGGTCGAGACGAGACGCCTGTGCGCCCGCACCTTTCATGACGCCTGAGATAGGCCAAAGGGCTTGAAGAAAGCATGAACCGGAACTCGCAATTCTCCTGCCAGTGATCCGGCAACGAGCGACCGGAAAACACGGGTTGGGCCGGCATGGGCGGTCATGGGGCATTTCACCGGAAGCGCGGACTTGCTAGGAGATGCCAATGATGACTGAGCATGCCCGAACGCGAGGCCATTCTGGAGGGAACATGTCCGACGCAGGTCTGCAGCCATTGCCGCAGGACAGGGCCGAGGAATTGGCCGTCACCGCCCTCGGCTGGATCGCGCAGGACCAGGATCTGACGGGGGCCTTCCTCGGCAGTACCGGCGCGGAAGTAGGTGACCTGCGCGCGCGTGCCGCTGACCCTGAGTTCCTCGGGTTCATTCTGGATTTTCTGCTGGCCGACGAGGCCGCGTTACTAGCTTTTTGCGAGACAGCGGGCATTTCCCCGGATCGCCCCATGCGCGCCCGGGCGGCGCTGCCCGGCGGCGACCTCCCGCACTGGACGTGATGCATGACTGAGCCCAAAAAGGAGATCGCACCCGAGACCCGCGCCCAACTGAACGCGCTTGACATCGAGCCCGGGCGCCCGCTGATCGCTGTCGATGCAGACGAGGTGCTGGTAGTCTTTGTCGATCACCTGTCGCGCTGGATGGAGACGATCGGCTTCGAGATGCGTCTGGTGCGCTATCAGCTTGAAGGATCGATGTTTCCGAAGGGCTCCGACCAGGCCCTGCCCTTTGACGAATGCATTGCGTTGATCAACCGGTTCTTTGCTGAGCAGACTCTGGCGCAAAGGGCCGTGCCGGGCGCGGCGGAGGCTTTGGCGCGGCTGGCGGAGGACGCGCAGATTGTGGTGCTCACCAACGTCCCCCGCGGCGCGACGGAGGCGCGGCGGGAGAACCTCTCTGCACTCGGCATTCCCTATCCCGTTGTGGTGAACTCCGGGGGCAAGGGCCGGGCGATGGCATGGCTCGCCGCGCAGGCGGGGGCGCCGACGGCGTTCATCGACGACTCGGTGAAGCAAATCGAGAGCGTCGCCAACCGCGCGCCCGATGTGGTGCGCCTGCATTTCGCATGGGCCGATTTCATCTTCCGGATCTATCCTGAGTGCGCGGAGGCCTCGTGCCAGGTTCGAGACTGGGATTCCGCGGAACGGGAATTGCGGTCCCGGCTGGGATTGCGCTGACGCGCCCCGGTGCATCAGCTCCCGCTGACGCGGGAGCCAGGATGCACCTTACGCGGTGTCCGGCCACGCCGCGTAGGGCGCCATCTAGAGTGTCCGGAGGACACGTTATGCACCCTTGTCATGTTATCCCCAGCCTGTGGAACCCGGGGATCACCAGATCTTGTGCTTGTGGAAGCCGCCCCACGCACCCATAGTGTCAGCATGGCCCTACCGCCCGGATTCTTGGACGAGATTCGCACCCGGCTCACGCTCTCGGACGTGGTCGGGCGCAAGGTCATCTGGGATCAGCGCAAGTCGAACCCTGCCAAGGGCGACTTCTGGGCTCCTTGCTGCTTCCACCAGGAGAAGACACCATCCCTGCATGTCGACGATCGCAAGGGCTTCTACTACTGCTTCGGCTGCCACGCGAAGGGCGACATGATCACCTTCGTGAAGGAAACCGAGAACGTTTCATTCATCGAGTCCGTCGAGATCCTCGCCCGTGAGGCCGGGCTCGAGATGCCGGCCCAGACCCGCGACCCGCAAGCCGCCGAGAAACGCGACCGACAGACGAAGCTCTTCGATGTGATGGAACAGTCGGTGCGCGCCTTCGGGCTCTCGTTGCGCTCTGCTGCGGCCGCATCGGTCCGAGAGTACTGCCAGCGCAGGGGCCTGACCGGCGAGACCGCCAAGCGCTTTGAACTCGGCTTCGCGCCCGACAGCCGCACCCACCTGACCGAGAGCTTCCGCGAGAAGGGCCTCCTGGAAGAAGCCATCGCCGCAGGCATGGTTATCAAGGGCGAAGACGGCTCCACCTATGACCGTTTCCGAAACCGGCTGATGTTTCCGATCCGCGATCCGCGTGGGCGCTGCATCGGCTTCGGCGGGCGGGCCATGTCGGACAATGCCCGGGCGAAATACCTGAACTCGCCATCCACGGACCTCTTCGACAAATCGCGCGTGCTCTACAATTACGGGCCCGCCCGAGAAGCCGCTGGCAAGACACAGGCCCTGATCGTCGCCGAGGGGTACATGGATGTCATCGCGCTGGCGCAGGCGGGCTTCGGCCACGCGGTCGCGCCGAATGGGACCGCCGTGACTGAAGAGCAGCTTGCCATGATGTGGAAGGTTGCCGACGAGCCCATCATTGCGCTGGACGGTGACAAAGCTGGCATCCGAGCGGCTGAACGCCTGATCGACCTCGCTCTACCCCTGCTCGCTCCGGGAAAGTCGCTTCGTTTCTGCCTGATGCCGGAAGGCCGTGATCCAGACGACCTGATCCGGGCTGAAGGCCCGGGGGCCATGCAGTCAGCACTCGACGGAGCCGTCCCGCTGATCGAGATGCTCTGGCGGCGCGAGACGGCGCAGCCGCACGACACTCCGGAACGCAAGGCCGCGCTGGACCAGCGCCTGCGCGCGATGTTGAACCGGATCCAGGATCCCGGCCTGCGAAATCACTATGCCGCCGAGATCAAGACCCGGCGTGCGGTACTGTTTGCGCCGCCCGCCCGGGCCGCCAACGGATCTCGGCCCCAATGGCAGGGCGGCAGTGCCCGCGGGCGGGGACGCGCACCTTCAGGCCCGCAACCGGCAACCAGGGCATCGCAGCTTTCGCGAACCGCGACGCAGATGACCGAGGCGCGGGTCCGTGAGGCGGGTGTTCTGGCAGGGATCCTGCTGCACCCGCACGTGCTGCCGAAAGTAGAGGACCCGCTCGAGACCATGCGCTTCCTGACGCCGGAACTTGGGCAGATGCGTGATCGGATGTTGGAGCTGGAGGCCGAACCTGATGACCTTAGTGCTCGGCTCGCCGAGGGGCTTGGGCGGGACCCGATGGGCATTCTGACCTCGATCGGGCATCAGAAGATGCATCCTTTGTCCCGAAAGGGTCTGGATCTGGCGCATGTGGCGGAGGTCACCAGGGATGCCATCGCGCGGCACGAGGCCGTGCTGACGGCGGAGGCCGAACTGAGCGATGCCCGGCGCGATCTGGCGGAGGCTGCGGACGAAAGCTGGAGCGAACGCGTCAAACAGGTAGCGCAGGAGCGGATGGCCGCGGATACGCAGGCGACGCGCGACAAGGCAGATAACGGCGAGAATGCGCTGGGCGTCCGCGGGGACATTCAGAAGCTTCTGGATCAGCGTGCCTGGGATCGGAGCGCACGGCGCGGCTGAGACGGCACAAATCTCGTGAAGAGAATTGCATGCTCCTCGGCGAGGAATTTTGCGAAAACCGGTCCTGGATGCCGGCGACTGCCGATAGTTGATGATGCAAAAATGCCACCAATTCTCACGGGGGCCGTCGTTTCCATTCGGCAGAAGGCCTGTCAAGTCCGAATCAGTGAATCGCAAGGTCTTCTAAGCTAAGAGGAAGCGAATCAGTGATTCGGATGAGCGCTACAGCGGCAACACACCCTTGATAGGGCACGGTCGAACCCCATATCTGCGCTCTCGCCCCCGGCTACTCCACGCGCCCGCTCTCCGGCGGCGGCGGACTCCTGTGACGGTGTAAGGAAACTCCATGGCTCCCAAAGACGAAGACCAGACCCAGGAAAGCGAGGCTACGGAAGGCCAGAGCCCGATGCTCGACATGAGCCAGGCGGACGTGAAGAAGATGATCACGACCGCCAAGGCCAAGGGCTACATCACCTATGATGAGCTGAACCGCGTACTACCGTCTGACCAGTTCTCGTCCGAGCAGATCGAAGATGTGATGAGCCTCTTGTCGGAGATGGGCGTCAACGTTGTCGAGTCGGACGGGGAAGCCGAAGGCGACGAAGGGGAGGAGAAGGCCGAGTCCAAGGAAGTCGTCGCCAAGGAAGAGACCAAGGAAGCGGTCGACCGCACCGACGATCCGGTCCGTATGTATCTGCGCGAAATGGGCACGGTGGAGCTCCTGTCTCGCGAGGGCGAGATTGCCATCGCCAAGCGTATCGAGGCGGGCCGTGCCACCATGATCGGCGGCCTCTGCGAAAGCCCGCTGACCTTCGAGGCCATCACCATCTGGCGCGACGAGCTTCTGGAAGAGAAGATCCTGCTCCGCGACGTAATCGATCTGGAGACCACCTTCGGCCGCGCGACCGAGAACGACGAGATGACGGCCGTCACACCGGTGGACCCCGTGAC
>JBCDID010000249.1:0-5581 GCA_038749355.1 Pseudomonadota bacterium
GCCATGCCGAACATCTACGAGGGCGAGCTGGTCGAGATGTCCTCAGGCGTCTTCGCCGACCTGCCAAAGATCGCGCGGACGTCTGGGCATGCCTTCATGGCGATCTCGAACGGGCACGGCGCGTGGGAGATGGCGCTGACCAACACGCTCTGCCGGGGCGACAAGGTGCTTGTGCTGAACTCGGGACGCTTTGCCGAGGGTTGGGGATCGCAGGCAGAGATGCTGGGTTGCGAGGTCGAGACCATCGATTTCGGCGATCGCGCGGCTGTCGATCCGGATCAGTTGGAGGATAGGCTGCGTTCCGACACCGCCCACGAGATCAAGGCGATACTCGTGGTGCAGATCGACACGGCTTCCGGCGTCTGGAACGATATTGCAGCACTGCGCGAGGCCATCGACGCCGCCAAGCACCCGGCACTCTTCATGGTCGATACAATCGCCTCTCTCGGATGTGTGCCCTACGAGATGGACACATGGGGTGTCGACGTGACGGTGGGCGGCAGCCAGAAGGGGTTGATGGTCCCCCCCGGCCTTGGGCTCGTCTGGGCGGGCGAGAAGGCCATGGCCGCGCACCAGACAGCCGATATGCGCAGCCCTTATTGGGACTGGACAGCGCGGATGGCCGAGGGCGCGCACTACCTGAAGTACTGCGGGACCGCACCGATCCAGCACATCCACGCCATGCGCACAGCCTTGGACATGATCTTCGAGGAAGGGCTGGAGAACATCTGGCTCCGCCACGAGATCTTTGCCCGTACGGTGCGCGCGGCGGTGGACGGCTGGTCGACGGATAACGGGATCACCTTCAACATCGAGGACCCCGCGCACCGGTCGAACTCGACGACCACGGTGCTGACGGGTGGGATAGACGGCGAGGCGCTCAGGCAGCTTTGCGAGCATCAGGCCGGGCTGACCCTTGGCGTTGGCCTCGGCGGCTTTCAGGGCCGCGCCTTCCGGATCGGTCATATGGGGCATCTGAACCCGCCCATGGTGCTGGGCACCTTGGCGACTGTCGAGGCGGGACTAAGCGCTTTGGGCGCGCCAATAGGCGGATCTGGTGTGGCACGCGCCTCCGAGGTCGTGGCGCAGGCTTTGGCCGCCTGAGGCGGCCCCGGTGGATCTCGTCGTGACAAGCACGACGCAGGATGCACCCTACGCGGAGCCCTGTCGCAATCGCCGCGTTGGGTGCATCCAAAGCGATTTGCGCCAGCAAACGCGTGATGCACCGGAGCCCGAAGGGCCATTTACGCGCGCGGGAGCACCTCGGCTTCCGGAGGAGCTTTCCCCCGAATCATATCTGACGCCTTGTCCGCGATCATCATAGTCCCGGCATTCAGGTTGGCCGATAGCATCATCGGCATGATCGAGGCGTCCACCACGCGCAGCCCCTCCATCCCGTGAACGCGCAGTTGGTCATCAACCACCGCAGTGGGATCGGTCTCTGGCCCCATGCGGCAGGTACCCATAGGGTGGAAGGTCGTTGTCCCGCGCTCCCGCGCCACGGTCAGCAACTCGTCATCGGTCTGGATGTCGGCACCTGGATAGCTCTCGCCCGCGTTGTAAGGCGCCAGCGCGTCCGACCCGAGCAGCCGCCTCGTCAGCTTCATCCCCGCCAGAAGGACCCTCCGGTCCTCCTCCTCGTGCAGGTATCGTGGGTTGATGGAGGGCTGTTCGAACGGGTCCGCCGTCCGAATCCGGCTCCACCCCCAGCTCTCCGGGCGCTGCTGCCAGGACCCGCAGGTCATGCCGGGCTTGTCCTCCAGCTTGCCCTGCACCCCGTCCGCATAGCTTGCCGGGGTGAAGGTCAATTGCAGGTCCGAGCGCGGGATCTCCGGGTTCGAGCGCCAGAAACAGTAGACCATGGTGGGCGACTGGCTGAGCACGCCGCCGCGGTTCAACGCCCAATGGCCGACCTCGCGGAGCACGCGCAGGCCATGAACGCGTTCGTTGATAGTGTCCATGTTCTTCACCCGCGCGGTGAAGCGGGGCGCATAGTGGTCCCGCAGGCGCGCGCCCACACCAGGAAGGGTATGAACACACTCGATCCCGACATCCGCGAGATGCTCGGGATCGCCGATCCCGCTGAGTTCCATCAGTTGCGGCGAGTTGTACGTCCCACCGGAAAGGATCACCTCGCGGCGCGCCCGCACCTCCATGGGCTGCCCGCCGCGCCCGCCTTTGGTGTAGCGCACGCCAACAGCCCGTTTGCCTTCGAGTACGAGACCCGTTGCATGGGCATGCATCCGAACCTCGAGGCTGCGCCGATAACGCACCGGATGCAGAAACGCCCGCGCCGCCGACATTCGCCGCCCATCCGCAATGGTGCGCTGGGAATAGGACACGCCCTCCTGTGTGGCACCATTGTAGTCGGTGTTCTTGGGGATTCCATTCTCGACACAAGCCTCGATGAAAGCATCGCACAAGGGATGGCCCCAGGTCTTGTCGGTCACACGCAGGCCACCCTTGCGCCCACGATATAGGTCCTCGCCACCGTCACGTCTCTCCAGCCGTTTGAAGTAGGGGAGGACATCCGCATAGCCCCAGCCGCGATTGCCCCGCTGCGCCCAATGATCGTAGTCGGCGGCCTGTCCCCGATTGTAGATATGCCCGTTGATGGCGGACGACCCGCCCAAAGTCTTGCCCCTTGGCGCCGCGATCTTGCGCCCAGCCGTGCCCTCGGAGGGATCCATCTGGTAGAGCCAGTTCACGGACGACATATGGAAGGTTTTGATGAAACCTGCGGGCAGATGGATGAACGGATGCCAGTCGCGCCCGCCCGCCTCCAGCAGGCAGACTGTGACGCCCGCATCCTGGGTCAGGCGATTGGCCAGCACACATCCCGCAGACCCGGCGCCCACGATCACGTAATCAAAAGTGTCCAACTCTTCCCTCCCACGGCCATTGTATCGCACTGCCGCCGAGCCTTAAGTAACGCCGAGCGAGGACAAGTCACAAGGGACGGGGCATCTCGTGACCGATATTAGCGTTGATATTGCACTGGATCGGGCTGAGGCGTTGGCCCGGCGCGCAGTGCGCCTGTTGGGTGAGTTGCGCCGGGCCCACAACCTCGCAGCGTACGAATTCACGCGCGCGGTCCGTATAGCACCGCTAGAGATCCCGCACAGTCACCCGGTTCTGACACTGAGCTGCCGCTGGGTTGATGATCCGGACCAATTTCTCGCCATGTACCTGCATGAGCAGATGCACTGGTATCTGACGGAGTATCGGCACCGGGAGACAAAGGCCGCGATTGAGGCCCTTGATGGGCGCTACCCGAACAGACCGCCTGCGAAGGCCGAGGGTGCACAGGACGACTATTCCGTCCTTCTGCATCTGGTTGTGAACTGGCTGGAAGTCAGCGCCCTCAGGGCTCTGCTCGGCGAAGACAGGGCAAGGGCTGCTGTGACGCCGGCGCCTGCTTATCCTTGGTGCTACGCGACCGTCCGGAATGACTGGACGGAGCTTGGAGCGCTCTGCACCGGTCTCGGTCTATCGCCCATCCCGGACGCACGACGGATGTAGACTAACCTCGCGGCCAGACGCACAAAGCGGCCATCTGACGGCGCATGCCGGCAGGCGAGCGCCAGTGAGCCGTCCCGTCAGGGACATGGCCGCTGGTCAGGCAGAGACGGTCACCTCCAGACCGCCTAGATCTCCAAAGTCGCATGACAGCAGGTCACCTACCACCAGCGGGATCGGAGGTGTCGCCGTCCCGGTGGATACATAATCGCCCGCCTTCAGGATCTGCCCATGCTCAGCCAGCTTGTTGGCGAGCCAGGCCGCAGCGCCAAAGCACCCGCCATCCACGGCGCCACCCTTGCCATGGTGGTCATCGCCTGCAGTCCGGCGCGCGGTCACAGGAAGCTCCAGGGCATCAAAGCCGGGCCAATCCGCCCGGCCCTCTCCCTTGATCCAGATCCCGTGCGCGCCGTTGTCAGCGACAATGTTCGGGGCTCCCGCCTGCATCCACGGGGAGAACGGCGTGGCAACGATCTCGACGACGGGCAGTACCTCGGCCGTTGCGGCGCGGATGGTGTCCGCATCCACGGGACCATCGAGGGCACTAACATCCTGGGCCATGCGGATCGCAACCTCGGGCTCGGCCACCCGGTGGAGCCAGGGTTTGAAGTCCAGCGTCTGAGGCGCATCCACTGTCTGCCCGGACCAGAGCCGCCCGTAGAAGGGTGTCTCAACCCCGAGCATCCCGCGCGCGGTCGCATTGGTCGCGCCGATCTTGTAGCCGATGCAGGTCTGCCCGGCCTCCGTCAGCAGTTGCGCCATTGCGGCTTGCGCTGCGTAGCCTTGGGTCTCGTCCGAGGGCGCCAGTCCCGTCGCGGCCCAAGCCTCTGCGGTGATCTCATGCCCGCCGTCCCGATTGGCCAAAAGGGCCGCGGCCGTTTCATGAAGTCCCATCTCTCTCCCCCTGTCCGGTCAGTCGGCGGTCAGGCGCGCCACCTGGCCCTGCCACCATGTGTTCCCCGCCAGCGCCCGGCGCAGCGGCGTATCTGTGTCTTGCGGCGCAAAGTGGATGTAACGCACCGCTTCGTCGAGGCTCTCACCCGTCAGGCCCTGCAGATATCCCACCGCATGGTCAACCGAAAAGACCACGCCGAGGTGATCGTCATAGTTCGCGCGCAGATCGGTCCAAACTGCCCCAACCCAGCCTGTCTCCTTGCACCATTGGTGGACAACCTCGGCGATCTCTGCGCGGCCACGGGTAGCGGCCGTGAGGGTGCACACCCCACCGATCAGATCTAGGGGCGCACGCTCCCGCGCGGCCAGATCGGCGATCACATCCGAGAGCGCGGTCCTCTTGGAGGCAACAGCATGAGTCGGGCAGGCAACCCCGTGCTCCGCATCCAAGCACACGGCCAGCCCCATCTTGCGTTTCGGGCTGACCCTGCAGAACTCCATCGGAAGTTGCGGCCCGGCCCTCATATGCCACGGCAGCGCGACATGAGGGGCCAGATTGTCGAGATCCCAGATCAAGGACCCCCAGCCGAGTACCGCGTATCTGCCGGAAATGTTGCCCAAGACCCGCACCTCACCCAGCTTTGATCCCGAATTCCGCCAGACGGCTTGCCAGCCCAACGCGTCTCGTTACGCTGTTAGTCTCTAGTGGGAGAGGGTGCAATGAGCTTGCAGCGCGTAATTCGTGCGTGGTTTTTGGTTATGTTGGCCGCATTGGCCGCCGCCTGCGCACAACCTAAGCCGGGCGAGGCGGAGTTGCCGTCTGACGCCAAGGTCACCCACCGCGCCGTCTTCATTGGCAAGAAACTCCATGACACTCAGGGCACGATCAGCCTCTACGAAAGCCGCGAATATCCCGTGATCGTGTTCGAGCCGAACTTCAAGTTCCAGGGGTCAACAGATGCGGTCGTGGCGCTGGGCCGCGACGGCTACGAGGCGAGCACGGCACTCGGGGCGCTGCTCCGCAATTCGGGACGGCAAGCCTACGCCGTGCCGGACCATCTGCCGATCCGGCGCTTCAACGAGGTCTGGCTCTGGAATCGCAGGGAGGGTATCCCGTTGGGGATCGCCCGTCTTGTCCCAATCTAAGGGCCGCGCTTTGGAACAGGAA